>CAZGWS010000343.1:0-2959 GCA_964528805.1 uncultured Lentimicrobiaceae bacterium
TTTGGATGATAACTATTCAACTTCCATGCATAAGTATTTGATTTCTACATAATCATCTGTACCGTATTTTGAGCCTTCGCGCCCAAATCCGCTCTCTTTAATTCCACCAAAGGGAGCGACTGTAGTGGAAATCATTCCGGTATTAATACCTACAATTCCATATTCAAGAGCTTCGGCAACTCTCCAAATTTGCGAGTTGTTATTTCCATAAAAGTATGAAGCAAGACCGAAAGGAGTATTATTTGCTTTTTCAATTACCTCTTCCTCTGTTTCAAACTTGAATACGGGTGCTATCGGTCCAAATATTTCCTCACTAAATACTCGCATATTTACATCTACATTTGATAATATTGTTGGATGAAATATTGTTGGGTTTTTCTTAAACCTGCTACCACCATAAATTACTTTAGCTCCTTTATCAACGGCATTTTTTACCAGTCCCTCTACAAATTTTACAGCTTTTTCGTCAATAAGCGGACCTATTTTAACACCTGATTCCATACCGTTCCCCATCTTTAACTTAGAGAGCTCCTCTTTCAGTTTTTTATTAAATACATCATAAATTCCTGATTGAACAAAAAGCCTGTTTGAGCAAACACATGTTTGACCGGCATTTCTGAACTTGGAAGCGATGGCACCTTGTACAGCTTTGTCAATATTGGCATCATTAAATACAATAAAAGGAGCATTACCACCCAGCTCTAAGCTCATTTTTTTAACTGTCTCGGCACATTGCGACATTAAAAGCTTGCCAACCGCAGTAGATCCGGTAAACGAAAGTTTTTTAACAATTGGGTTTTGGGTTAACTCGTTACCAATAACAGATGCTTTTTTACCATGAACAACATTAATAACACCTTTTGGTATTCCGGCTTCTTCGGCTAATACCACCAGTGCGTTTGCCGATAATGGAGTTAGTTGCGAGGGCTTTAAAATAACCGTACAGCCAACAGCAAGTGCAGGAGCGACTTTACGGGTAATCATCGAATTAGGGAAGTTCCAGGGAGTAATTGCCGCCACAACGCCAATGGGTTGCTTAAGTATAATTATTCGTTTATTCGATTCGTGCCCGGGAATAACATCACCATAAATTCTACGTGCCTCTTCCGAAAACCATTCAACAAAAGAAGCACCATATTTTATCTCACCTACTGCCTCCTCAAAGGGTTTTCCCTGTTCATAAGTTAATATTGTTGCTAAGTCGTTAGTATTTGCTATTTGTAAGTCGTACCAACGACGCAGTAGCTTACTTCTCTCATTGGCAGAGTAGTTTTTCCATATTTGAAATGCCTCATATGCAGCTTCAATAGCATCATGTGTTTCTTTTTGCCCACAATTAGAAACTTTAGCTATTAAACTATTGTCGAAAGGATTAGTAACATCAAATGTATCGCCTGAGTAGGAGTCGATCCATTGTCCGTTTATGTACGATTTGCTTTTGAGTAAGTTGCTGTTATTTAATTTCATGTGATAATTATTTTATTGTTTTTGTGATAATACATCGTTTAACGATTCTCTAAATATGTTTACAGCATCAACTATCTGTAATTCAGTAACTATAAGTGGAGGTATCCATCGTATAACATTTTTATATGTTCCACAGCTAAGCAAAAGCAACTTTCTCTTTAGGCACTCTTGTACTACTTTAGTGCAAGTTGCAGAATCAGGTTTGCCATCAGTATCGGTAAATTCAACTGCAATCATTAACCCTAAGCCCCTTACATCCCCCACAACCGGATAATTATGCTGTATATTTTTCAACAAACTCATCAGTTGTTTTCCTCTTTGGGTACTGTTCTCCAACATGTTATCTTCAAATATTGCGTCGATGGTTGCGCATGCGGCAGCTATTGGAATTGCAGACCCACCGCCATAAGTGCCACCATGAGTTCCCGGAGTCCATTTTGACATAATTTCATCAGTAGATGCAATGGCAGAAACAGGTAACCCACTACCAAGACCTTTTGCCATAATGATAATATCTGGATCCACCCCTGAGTACTCAAAACAAAACAGTTTACCGGTACGCCCGAAGCCACTTTGTACTTCATCTATTATTAGCATTATCCCATATTTGTTACAAACTTTACGCAGATACTGAAGATAAGAGCGAGGAATTGGTACATACCCCCCTTCACCAAGTACAGGCTCAATTATTATTGCAGCAGTTTCATCGGGGGCAGTTTGACTTAGTAACACTAAGTCTAATTGTTTTTTACAAAAGTCAACAGTTTTGTCTTCGTCCCACCCATAATAATATGCATATGGTGTGGGAGTAACAAACACTCCTGAGGGAAAAGGTGTGCTGCCATATTTATATAAAGTTTTTGAAGTTGTCATTGCCATTGTAAGATGAGTTCTTCCATGAAACGATCCCTGCATGACAATAATATTTGGTCTTCCGGTAGCCTGCTTGGCAAGTTTTACAGCAGCTTCTGTTGCCTCTGCTCCGCTATTTGACAGAAAAAACCTGTTTATATGATCGGGAGTAACTTTGTTTAGCTTTTCAATAAGTTCCATTGTTATTGATGGAATTACACAGTTCATTTGTCCAAAAAGAAGTTCTGTTGATTGCTCTTGGATGCGTTTTACAACTCTTGGATGGCAGTGCCCCGTATTTACAACGCCAATGCCGGAGGTAAAATCAATATATTTATTATCATTATCATCATATAAATAAATACCTTTGCCTTTAACGATATGTGCATGGGTTAAATGTGTCCAAACCGGTGATAATAATTTTTCTCCGTCAGGTTTTGATTTCATTTTCATTAAGCTTAAGTTAATAATTTTAATCAGCGTGCTAAATTAACAATAATCGTGCAATATGTTAACCTCAATAATTTATTAAAAATGAGAAAATCAAATTATGAAAATAAATAGTTAGTGTCTGATATGGAGATATTAGCCTGAATAATTCATGCGTTTAGTTTGATGTAGATGCAAGGCGTCGAAATCT
>CAZGWS010000344.1:0-2920 GCA_964528805.1 uncultured Lentimicrobiaceae bacterium
AGCATAGTTTATAATTGAGTCCACTCATAATTCGAGTAACACATTTGACTATGTAAAGAGTTGATGAATAATTTGCAGCTAATTTGAGCAACTTGTATATAGTACCTGCAAGAAACCTCATTATTTTCAAGTCTTTTATAAGAAAGCGTCAAAGACAAGGCTTCCGAAGTTATTGAATTCAAGGAGTTTACGAATTGAAAATGACTGATTCAAAAACGAGAGTAACGCAGTATTTGATGTTTTCTTGCAAAGACTAAGTATGCTTCATTAAGATTAAGGTTAATATTATTTTGCAGGCAATACTCAACAAAACTGTCAAGTGGCAGGTTGCCAACAAGTTTGTTATCGGCTTGCGGACACCCCCCTAAACCATTAATTACGGTATCAAATCGCCTTACCCCGGTTTTGAATGCGGCATCAATCTTTTCGTAACGCTTATAACTTGTTGTGTGAAGATGAAAGCCAAATTCTATATCATCAAATTTTGCTATCAGACTACTAAAAACATTTTTTATTTCATCGGGTTTCGCATTGCCCAATATATCAGAAAAAGGAAATACATTCAGCCCTTTTAACCTCATCTTTTTTATCCAATAGTAAAGCAGTTCAATACTCCAATCATCACCATAAGCCCTGCCAAAACCCATCGAAAAATAAACTATCAGTTCTTTCCCATGAACCACACACATGTTTTGTAATGCATCAATAGTATTCTCTGCTTGTTCAAAGGTTTGGTTTATATTTTTCTTTAAGAATGTGGGCGATACTGAAAAAGGAAAGAATATTTGGTTAATCTGCTCGTATTTCATAGCCTGCTCTCCTCCTGATTTCGTGGCAACAAGCACAGCTATTTTCGACTTACTATTCTCAAAATCAATTCTATCCAGTACTTCGCCGGTATCAGCCATTTGAGGAATTACCGATGGTGAAACAAAACTTCCTACTTCAACGGTATCAAATCCACATTGCAGTAATAAATTTATGTATTCAACCTTAGTTTTTGTAGGTATAAAATCAGGCAACCCCTGAAATCCATCGCGTGGAGTTTCAATAATTTTAACCACAATGAAAATACTTAGTTACCAGTTCCATTACCTTCTTATCATCGTTATTAATTTTTGCTATTAAACCTTCATCATTAAAGTTTATAAGTTTCCTTTCAAGTAAACTAAGCACACTTTCTGGGAACACATCGTATTTTGTGTAATACGACTTTTGCTCTTTTAATTGCCGTGCAGATTCAGCGCACGAGGTAGGCAGTTGTGCTAATTTATCTTGCTTTCCCTTGCTATTTTCATCAAAAATATTAATGTCAACATAAGTATCTTTCGCTATTTCAAGCGGATTTTTCAACTCAAAACCACTACGGGCTGCAACCGTTATGCCTGCTAACAGCAAGTAAATGTCGGCCGAGCCATCAGGACTACGAATTTCCACAGTTTGTTTATTTGAAAAATCTGTAATATTGTTGGTCTCCAGTGGGTTGACTTTGTGCATCATATTAACAGGAACTGTCCACCCCAGCGGAACCCTTACTAATACCGAGCGATTGCGATCGCCCCAGCAAATGTTTGTGGGTGCTTCCTGATGGGGTACAAGTCTAAAATATGATGTAGGATTTAAGTTGCCAAAAGCTGTAATGGAAGGGGCTAATGTTAAATAGCCGGCAATAGCAGTTTTGGCAACATCGCTAAGCTTACCATTGGCAATCATCATATTTTTACCATTTTTCATTATTCTGGTGTGAATGTGTAAGCCGCTGCCGGCTTTGCCAACAGTAATCTTTGGCGAAAATGTTACTGTTACTCCGTATTTTGCGGCAAGTGTACGCACTATCCATTTTGCCTTAACAAGCTGGTCGGCAGCATCTTCAATATTTGTTGGCAAAAACTCTATCTCGTTTTGCTCATAAACCATGCCGTCTTTGGTAAAATTGCCAACTTCGGAGTGCCCGTACTTTATCATGCCACCTGATTCGGCAATTAGCTTCATAGCCTCCGTACGGAAGCTGCCCCATTTTGCAAATGGCGACGACTCCTGATAGCCTTTCTGGTCATCGGCTTTAAACAAGTTGTCATCCTTGCTTATAATGTAATATTCAAGCTCTCCCATTGCCTCAAATTCAAAGCCGGTAACATTCTTAAACGACTGGTGCGCCTTGCATAAGATGTTTTCGGGGGCACCTGCTAACGGATCTCCGTTTTTGTCAAAATACGAACACATAATATCCAAAGTCGGTATTTCCGAAAATGGGTTTACAAAGGCTGTTCTATACCTCGGAATTAAATATAAATCACTCGATCCTGCCTCTACAAATGGCAATAAACTAGATCCGTCAACTCGTTCGCCTGATGTTAATATACTGTCTAAGTGCTCTTTACCTCCAATTATGAAGTTCAGCGTTTTTAGCCTGCCATCCCAACCAAGGTATCTAAAATTTATCATCTCAATATCGTTGTCCTCAATAAATTTTATCAAGTTGGCTTTGGTGAGTTCATTGGCCGGTTTATTCAAATATTGTACAACAGGATTCGGGTTTAGTGATATGTGTTCGTTCATTTTTTCTAAATTTTCGGAGCACAAACATAGTAAATAATTTTCACTAAGGGATCTATGTTTTCATTTCACTTTATTGCAATATTTTTTTTGTTATTTGGGCGGTTTACATGCTTTACGCTTTAGTTGTTTCATGCCAATTGTGTTTTTGTAAGCAGTGCGTGTGCTTCCTAACGTCAGCATCCACTTGCTAACAAAACCATCATTGGCATCTCAACAAGCTGTCGCTTCAATCACTACCGCAGCTTACGCATCTGTAAAACAATGATGTAGTAATGTGAACTTGTTTATAACGTATTAAATATTATTACCTCACCAACATAACAGTTCCCATTTTTGTTTCAGGAGCTGTAAATCCTTGTGA
>CAZGWS010000345.1:0-1275 GCA_964528805.1 uncultured Lentimicrobiaceae bacterium
CAAGGTGCACGAGTACATAAACGTGGAAAAGGATTTCTAGGTTTTACTTATACAACTGTAAAGGATTATCAAAGCAATGTAAAAACAATATCAGAATTTGATATATTTGTAAAGAATAACAAATATTTTTACCCTTATGCAAAAAATATAAAAAGCTGGCCAATTGATATGGGAAGTATAATGATGAAATCTACATTGAACGACATTGAAGTAAAAAACACGATTGCAAATCATGAATTAATATTTATGCCGGTTATTGAAAGAAGCATTATGCATACCCGAGATATAAATAATGTATTTATTAACACCACAAAAACAGTTACAAATATCTCAGATATTGACAATTATGGTAACGTTAAAAAAACAATTACACTTGTAAGTCCTGATAATTTAAATATTGATGATGCAAATGATAAATACATGTATAGTACTACAGTTTCTACATCATTTTTAGAACCTGACTTGGAACATTGGTTGATTGGGTTACCATGGATTGTTAAGCAAACTAAAGAGTATGGTGGTGACCAAAATAATAATGATACTGAGACTAAAGGCTTTGAGTATTATCAAATTGGTGAAGACGGTTGGCCTAATGTTAAATCCATCATAACCATTCTTAATGATAATTGGTGGTTAATTAATGCGATAAATTTTAAATATGATAATTACGGTAATGTGACAACAGAAACCATATCAGCACCAAATGCGATTCCTCCATTAGATGATAGAATAACAATATATGATTATAATGCCAATTACGATGCCCGTTTCTTAACAAAGAAGACTAATACCATTAATGGCATTGATTATATTACCGAATATGATTATTATGAAAATAGGGGGTTATTAAAATCCGAAACGTTTAACCCCGGCGATGAAGCAAAGTCGCTAACAACAGAGTATGAATACGACTCTTTTGGTAAAACAACAAAAATAACAGCTCCTGATGGTACATATACCGAAATCGGTTTTACATGGATACCAAGTTCCAATGGAAAAGATCAAATTCCGGCAAATGCTCTTTTTATTCAAAGCTCTTATGATAATAAAATCATGAAAGGAAGTGAAAACACTAGAAATATGTATAATTTTGTTTTCACTTATTATGATAAATTTGAAAGAGAATTAAGTACACAAAAATATGATCGAGAAAACAGAATTATTGCTGTTGATAATTATTATTACTCGGATAATGGACGTTTAGAAAAAGTAAGTGAACCTCACTTCTCAAATATGCAAAATGATAATTATACAACATATTCGTACGACAACATA
>CAZGWS010000345.1:1375-2908 GCA_964528805.1 uncultured Lentimicrobiaceae bacterium
ACAACATATTCGTACGACAACATAGGTCGTATAACGCATGTGGCAACTCCAACAGGAAGCAATACTACCGAGTATAACGGACGTACAACGAGAGTAACAAACGATAATACATCAGTTTGGAAAAAAACAACTGTTAACTCAATAGGATTAACTGAAACAATAGATGACCCTACAGGTACTATTTTGTATAACTACTTTAGCTCAGGTAATGTTAAAAGTATTGATGCATTGGGTTCAACAACCTCAATGGAATACGATGATGCCGGTAACCAAATATCACTTGTTGAACCCGATGCCGGAACTACAACGTACTTATATGATGCTTTTGGCGAACTCATTAAACAAACTGATGCCAAAGAAAACAAAACAGAAGTGGAATATGATAATTTTGGCAGACTTACAAAAAAAACATTAACAAATGGTGAAACTTCAGAAGTAGAAACCACGTCTTACATGTATCAAGAAGAAACAAATACAGGAGGTTTTGGCAAACTAAAAAGTATAGTAAGTTCAAATAATATTGAATATGCATATACCTATGATAAATTGTCAAGGCTTATTTCAAAAACAGAATCCATTAATGGTGTAGATTATACTCATAGCTACACGTTCCATCCATTCTTTAATAAAATATATACTTTAACATACCCATCAGGATTTACTATAAGATATGACTATTCAACAAATGGATTCCTTTATCAAATACTTGATAATAGTACCAATAAAATGCTGTGGAAGCCTGTGGATAATAATGGAAGAGGACAATTAACAGAATTTGAACTTGGTAACGGATTAACAACAAAAATAGAGTTTGACAATTTTGGTTACCCAAAGGCAATACAAACATCAAAAATGCCTGCGCAAATAATACAAGACCTTGAATATAGTTTTGATGTGCCAACGGGCAATCTTAAATGGCGGAAAGATAACACACCAGTGAATAGCTTAATTGAAACTTTTGGATATGATACTGACTTACTTAGCAGCAGGTTAACAAGTTGGCAGGTAGATAACCAGCAAGAATACACTATAATGTATAAAAACAACGGTAATATATTTACAAAAACTGATGTTACGCTTAGTGGATATCCATTAAGTGTATACCAATATGGGGAGGAAGCTGGGCCACACGCTGTAACTAGTGTGCTCAATCCAAATAACAATTACTTGGACGATGCAAGTAATCAGCAAACTATTAAATACAATGCTTTTAACAAGATAGTACGTATCGATCAGTTTGTGCATGATGACAATAACCCTACCATAGGTCACAACTATACATATGCAATTGAGTATGGACCTGATAAAGCACGAAAACAAAGTGTATTGTTTAAGGATCATAAATTGGTTAATAGTAAAATATATATTGGTTCTGATTATGAAATTGAAAGTGATTCATTAGGCTTGGTTAGTAAACTACACTACATTTACGGCGGTAATGGCTTATTTGCAATTTACAAATGGATTGAATATAGAGAAACCAAAACTGATAAAAAGATAATACGTTATATACATAAAGATTATTTGGGTAGC
>CAZGWS010000346.1:0-2898 GCA_964528805.1 uncultured Lentimicrobiaceae bacterium
CAATGCTTGACGAAGGAATTATTTAATAATACATCTAATAATTAGTGCCTACAAGAAAACTCTTTATTTTCAAAGACTAATTAATTATAATAAACCCTTTCATTAATTTGAAGGGGTTTTTTGTTATTAATCAATTATTCTTAAAACTTGTATAGCAAACAAATTTCATTATTTTTGTTGGCTTACAAAAAATAATTTTTAATTAAAATCGATAACTATGTTTAAAGGACACCCTAAGGGATTGTACGTTGCTTTTTTTGCAAATATGGGTGAGCGTTTTGGCTATTACACAATGCTCGCAATATTCATTTTGTATTTACAAGCAAAATTTGGCTGGGATGCCACACAAGCAGGACAAGTTTATGGTGGATTCTTATTTGGAATTTACTTTCTTCCATTATTGGGAGGTTATATCGCCGATAATTTATTGGGATATGGCAAAACTATTGTACTAGGTATTATTGTTATGTTTATTGGCTATGCAATGTTGGCAATGCCTGGAACCGGCGAGTATTTTATTTATTCCGCATTAGCTGTTATTTCACTTGGGACAGGTTTCTTTAAAGGTAATCTGCAAGCATTAGTAGGCAACTTGTATGATGATGCAAAATATACAAAGTTAAGAGATTCAGCATTTAACATATTCTATATGGGAATTAACATTGGTGCATTTTTTGCTCCTAGTGCTGCCAAATCTGTAAGAAATTGGATGCTTACTTCAAAAGGTTTACAATACAACAAAGCCATTCCTGAACTTGCAAATAAATTTCTGAGTGGAAATCTTTCTGATACTACTATTTTGGATCAATTTGCTCATGCACAACTTGGTGATAAATTCACAAATCTTACCGATTTTTGTCATTTATACATTAACGGATTAAGTAGTTCGTATAATGCCGGATTTGGTGTAGCAGCACTAAGTATGATTCTATCAATTATCATTTTTGTTGCCTTTAGAAAATATTATAAACATGCAGATGTTACTCATAAGCAACAAAAAGCACAACAAAATGGTAATCATACTGTTGTTGAATTAACGAAAAAACAAACAAAAGACAGATTAGTAGCCTTAGGGTTAGTATTTTTTGTGGTGATGTTTTTCTGGATGGCTTTCCATCAAAATGGTTTCACACTTACAATTTTTGCTAGGGACTACACTGTAGAGAGTGTGAGTAGAGGATCCGCAATAGTATTCAACCTCTCAACTCTGTTACCTATACTGGGTGCAATTATTGGGTTTGTTTTAATGTTAGGCAAAAATCCAGCTAAAACGCGACTTATTGGTGCCTCTGTTATAATAGTTAGTGCTATAGTGGGATATATAACAATTTCAAGTTTGCAACCTGAAAATAATCCTATATCACCAGAAATTTTTCAGCAGTTCAACCCAATATTTATAGTATTCCTAACGCCTGTGATTGTTGGCTTTTTCGCATGGTTACGCAAGAGTAACAAAGAGCCGTCGTCACCTAAGAAAATTGGTATTGGTATGATAATTACTTCCATTGGTTTCTTAATTATGGTGCTGGCTTCTAAAAATTTAATGAGTCCAAGCGAATTATCAGATTCGGCAGCTGGCGTATCTGATACATTACGTTCGCCGTATTGGCTAATTGGAACTTATTTTACGCTTACAATTGCCGAATTATTTTTAAGCCCAATAGGCATTTCATTTGTGTCAAAAGTGGCACCACCACAGTACAAAGGTCTTGCTCAAGGCGGTTGGTTAGGCGCAACAGCAATTGGTAATTTAATGGCAGGGTTAATTGGACCGTTTTGGGATAAATGGGAATTGTGGCAATTTTTCGGACTTCTTGTCGGATTAACTCTTCTCTCTGCAGCTTTTATTTTTTCAATATTAAAACGACTCGAAAGAGCAACACAAGATTAAAAATTAGCTCTTAAATTTACTCAAAGGCTGTCAGGTGGCAGCCTTTATTTTTTTATCTATTTTATGGAGTACGATTGGAATCATAACAGAAGGTTTAATGCTTATGTACCATATTTTAAAAATATTTTTGGACAACGTGTGCAAAAAATTAGTGTTGATGCCGGTTTTACATGCCCAAATCGTGATGGAAGTATTGCCTCGGGAGGATGTACATATTGCAATAACGATGCATTTAATCCATCGTATTGTAATTCCTCAAAATCAATTAGCCGGCAAGTAGCTGAAGGTATTGAATTTCATAAAGTACGCTACAGACGCGCCAAAAATTATCTTGTTTATTTTCAACCCTACTCAAACACTTATGCTCCTTTAAGTCAACTTAAAAAACTATACTCAAGTGCTTTAGATCAGCCGGGTGTTGTTGGGCTTGTTATTGGTACCCGACCTGATTGTGTTGATATAGAAAAACTTAAATATTTACAACAACTTTCAAAAAAGTATTATATTATTATCGAGTATGGTGTTGAAAGCATTTATAATAAAACACTTAAACGTATAAACAGGGCGCATACTTATGAGCAGTCTGTTGAGGCTATAGTACAAACTGCCGGATATGGAATTAACGTTGGTGCTCACTTTATTTTTGGACTTCCAACAGAAAGTAGAGAGATGATGCTGGATTCTGTAAATGAAATTTCTAAATTACCATTAAATACGATAAAATTTCATCAACTTCAGATTGTAAAAAATACAATGATGGCTGTAGATTTTAAAAATAATCCTGATGATTACAAGTTATTTTCACTTGAGGAATACATCAACTTTATAGTAAATTTTACAGAGAGATTAAATCCCAACTTTATTATAGAAAGATTTGCCGGTGAAGTTCCACCTCGATATATTGCCGATCCAGGATGGGGATTAATTAGAAATGACCAAATTAATAATACTATCGAAAAGGAACTTGAGAAAAGGAATACATGGCAAGGTAAATTTTATAATAGTTA
>CAZGWS010000347.1:0-2871 GCA_964528805.1 uncultured Lentimicrobiaceae bacterium
GATATACCCAACCGCTTTTGGAACAAACGAATATGATAACTCCATAATTATAAAGGAAGGTACTAGTGGTAGTGTTAACGGGTATATGTTAAGATGTGGCAGCACAGGAATACTTAATTTTGTTATTGGTGATGGTGGAAGTGCATGGTATCAGCTTAACAGCCCCAGTGGTGCCCTTGCCTTAAACACCTGGTCGCATGTGGTTGGAACGTGGGATGGAAGTACAATGCGAATTTATGTAAATGGAGTATCAGTTAATAGTGTTACTTTAAATATTGGTATGGGTACTAACACTATAGATAATCTTACAATAGGTACAGATCTGGGATTCCCTACAAGACTATTTCAAGGTAAAATAGATGAAGTACGTATTTGGAATACCTCACGTACAGCAGATCAAGTCCCTGCGGATATTTATTATGAACTTGTTGGTACTGAAACGGGTTTAGCTGCTTATTACAAGAGCAATGCAACTTCGGGTACTACTCTTACTGATAATAGCACCAACTCTAATACGGGTACATTAACCAATATGACCGGAACTGAATGGACACCCTCTTCTGCATTTTTCGGACCTAAAAACTCCTTGATTTTTGATGGAGCAGCTGATCAATATGTTAATTGTGGTACGGGTTTATCAAGTTATATTGCAGGTACCGGAGGTTTTTCTGTTGAGGCATGGATTTATCCTACTAATTTTAAAACAAATATTTATGATAATACGATAGCTGCCAATACCAGTACAGCCAATGGTTTTTTACTGAGATATGGAGGCTCCGGCGTATTGGAAACGGCTTTAGGTGTTGGTGGCACTTGGTCTATATTAACTAGTCCGACTGGCGTTTTGGTACTAAACACATGGCAACATGTAGTTGTTACTTATGATGGCGCAAACTTAACATTGTATGTAAATGGAATTCAAGTGGCTTCTATGGCAGAAACTGGTAGCGTTAGCAGTTCTGCCGAAGCATTTATTATTGGAGAAAGTAATGGTTATCCTGATAGGGGGTGTGTGGGTAATATTGATGAAGTTCGTGTTTGGGATAATGCTCGTACCCTAACAGAAATCAGAGAAAATATGAATAAAGCTCTTAGCGGAAGTGAAACTAATTTAGTTGCCTATTATAATTTTGATGCTAACAATGGCGGTTTTCTTCAAGATTTCACATCCAATACCAATACAGGTACCTTAACCCATATGGATGGGGCAACTGATTGGGTTGCCTCAACGGCTTTTAATACGTGGCTAAACACCAATTCCACTGTCTGGGCAACTACGTCAAATTGGAGTGCCGGTGCTACACCAACTTCAACTGATAATGTTGGTATTTATCCCGGAGGAAGTCAGCCAACCTCAATAATAACAGGCGCATACAATAATTTAGTTGTTGGTAGTGGTGCTACTTTTAACGTTTCAGGAGGCCATACCATTAATGGTTCAGCATTTGTTATTGGTACATCAAATATTAGTAGCGGCAATTTGCTAACTGTAACAAAATCGCTTTATATACTACCACTATCAACCCTTAATGTACAAGCAGGTGGGTATCTTACTGTTGGTACTAACCTTGCAGTACTGTCAACAGGAAATTGTAATATCAAGTCTGATGCAACCGGCACAGGGTCATTAATAGTTAATGGCACAGCAACGGGTAGTATAGTTCAGGAACGCTACATTGGTGCCGCTACTTGGGGTACATGGAATGATGGCTGGCATTTTTTAAGTTCACCGGTAGATAGTTATCCTATCCAAGATAATTTCACGGTTGCTACTGCTACTGATTATGATTTTTATGCATGGAGTGAACCTTATAATTTATGGATTAATTTTAAGACTGGAGATACCCCATCATTTCTTATCGTAAATGGTAGTAATAATTTTGAATTAGGACATGGATATATGGCTGCATACGCTGCTACAAGTACTAAAAATTTTACTGGTCCTATAAATGTGGGTGATGTTACAATAACAGGATTAACAAATACAGGAGGATCACAAGATTACCACAGTTGGCATTTGCTTGGTAATCCGTTTAACAGTGCTTTAACATGGGATAATACTTGGACTACAACTAATATTGGAGCTAATATTCAAATATGGAATAGTGCAGGATTAAGTTATACAGCAATAGCAAATAATCCGGGAGGGATAATTCCTGCAACAAATGGCTTCATGATTCAAGGTATTGATGCAACAACTGCATCGGTAATAATACCTAAAAGTAAGCGAATTCATAATACACAAGCCTTTTACAAAAGTGCTACTTTTCCAATAATAAAGCTAAAAGCAAATAATCTTGATAATCCATCTTTTCAGGAAAGTCAATTACTATTTAATCCTGAATCAACCACAGACTACGAACCTGAATACGATTGTGATTTTTTGCCTGGCTATGCCCCATTATTTTACTCAACAATTGAGAATAGACCAGTGGCGTTAAACAATATGCCAAATGTAGAAGAAACTACAAACATCCCATTTACCTTTATTAAAAATGAAGGGCTTAACTTCAGCATTGAAATGTACGAAGTAGAAAACATGGAATTAGATGTGTGGTTATTTGATAACAAACTTAATAAGGATCATAATTTAACTTTAAATCCTGTTTACTATTTTACAGCATTTGAAAATGATAGTCCTGAGCGTTTCAATATTCACTTTTCACCACTTAGTGTAGATGAATCAACAACTCAAACACAATTAATACAAGTTTGGGCATCAAACAATACCATTAACATTTTCAATAAGGAACACCTAAGTGGAGATGTAAAAGTTCTTAATATGTTTGGGCAGGTTATTCTTACAACACAACTTAATGGCGATAGCAATCAGCAATTAATAATTAACTCACCATCAGGATATTACATTGT
>CAZGWS010000348.1:0-2837 GCA_964528805.1 uncultured Lentimicrobiaceae bacterium
CTTGCTAATATTTATGATGATGATAAAATTTCATTATATAAAAATATGCTTGATGTACATTTTTATGATGTTGCACCAAAAATTCATAAATTTGGCATTGATGCCGTTAACTCATTTGCCGAAGGCGATGAACAAATGGGAATGCTTATGGGAATGAAACGTTTTACTAAAGTTGCAGGACTTAACATAGTTGCAGCACGACGTAAAATTGCTAATCATATGATTGAAGACAATAAATATAATATTTAACATTAAATATGTAATTAGCTTATTAACTGGTATTTGTAACATAAAGTAATATTGCGAACAATAAAAGTTACAATATCTGTATTTTTATTTGAGATTGTTATATCGTTGCTCAAATTGTTATAGGAGTGTACATCTGTCATATTTTATAAAACATGCGAAAAAATAAAATTATTAGTTTAGCCGGAAGTTCATGGAAGATGAAACTTTATATGCTCATGAATTTACCAATGGGATTTATTGCAGGTTTGAAAATTATTGAAATAACAGAAGAAAATGCTCGGATTAGCGTCCCCTATAACTTTATAAATAAAAATCCCTTTAAGTCGATGTATTTTGCTGTGCAAGCTATGGCTGCTGAGCTTTCTTCGGGCATATTAGCTCTTTCTGAAGTTAGTAATGTGAAAGAGCCCGTGTCGATGTTAGTGTTAAGTATGAAAGCTTCATTCACAAAAAAAGCACGAAGCAAAGTTGTTTTTACGTGTAATTATGGTAAAGAAATAAAAAAAACAATCGAAAACAGTATATCAACATGCGAAGGACAAACTGTTGATGTTGTATCCATTGGAATAGATAATGAAGGAGATAAGGTGGCAGAATTCACTTTTACATGGACATTTAAACCAAAAACACACTAAACTTAATAATATGAAAGTTACTCGAACATTCGACCTCTTAGACAACCTACTTGATGGGCTGCAACGTAATGATGCCCTCGCAGTAAAACGAAACGGCAGTTGGGAAAAGTTTAGCACTCTTCAATACAAAGAATTTGCTGACAATTTTAGCTATGGACTACTGGCACTCGGTTTTAAAAAAGGTGACAAAATAGTAAGTATATCTAATAACCGCCCCGAATGGAATTTTATTGACATGGGCATGACCAGAGTTGGGGTAGTACATGTGCCAGTTTACCCAAATCTGGGTAGTAATGAATATCAACATATACTAATACATTCCGATGCTAAAATCGCAATCGCATCATCTACCGAGTTTTATGAGAAAATTAAAAAGCCTGTTACACATGCTGTCAATGTTGAAAACGTTTATTCTTTTGATGATATTAACGGCGTGAATTCGTGGATGGACATAATAAATTTAGGAAAAGCAAATGCTTCTAAATACAAAGATGAGCTAAAAAAAATTAGCGATGGAATTAGCGAAGATGAAATGATGTCGATTATATACACATCGGGGACAACAGGGCTGTCAAAAGGAGTCATGCTCAGCCATCGTAACTTTATATCAAATGTAAAAGGTACTATTGACATTCTTCCGGTTAGTGCAGATGGCAAGTTTATTAGCTTTCTGCCACTATGCCATGTTTTTGAGCGTATGGTAAATTATTTGCTTCATTACAAAGGCTGTGCAGTATATTATGCTGAAAGTATTGATACATTGGGAGATAATATACGTGAAATTCATCCTGATGGGTTTGCATCAGTACCAAGGGTAATTGAAAAATTATATGATAAAATTTTACTTAAAGGTAAAGAGCTTACAGGAATAAAGAAGAGTTTGTTTTTCTGGGCGGTTAATCTTGCTCTAAAATTTGAGCTTAATAATGCCAATGGTTGGTGGTATAGGGTGCAATATAAAATTGCCGATAAACTCATTTATAGTAAATGGCGTGAAGCTCTTGGCAATAACATAGATGTTATTGTTTCGGGTGGTGCTGCCCTGCAATCACGATTATCACGAACATTTACAGCTGCCGGCATCCCAATACTTGAGGGTTACGGATTAACCGAAACATCTCCTGTAATTGCAGTTAACCACTCTAAATATCCATTACTTAAATTTGGAACAACCGGTCCAATACTAGATAATGTTGATGTTAAAATTGCTGAAGATGGCGAAATACTGATGAAAGGACCAAGCTTGATGCTCGGTTACTATAAAGATGAGAAAAAAACTAAAGAAGTAATTGACAAAGATGGCTGGTTTCATACCGGTGATATTGGCGAAATACTGGATCATAATATACTTAAAATAACCGATAGGAAAAAAGAAATTTTTAAACTCTCTACAGGTAAGTATGTAGCACCTCAAGTTGTTGAAAACAGGTTTAAAGAATCATCATTTATTGAACAAATTATGGTTGTTGGCGAAGGCGAAAAGTTTGCAGCTGCCATAATTTGCCCTTCATTCCATTTCTTGCACGGTTGGTGTTTTAAACATAACATTAAGTATAAAGATAATGAAGAGTTAATTCAGAGTCCTACTGTTTTAAGCCGATTCCAGGAGGAGCTTGACATAATTAACAAGAGTTTGAGCAGGCACCGCCAGCTTAAAAAGTTTGAACTTACTTGTCAGGATTGGACTCCTGAAACTGGTGAACTTTCGCCAACATTGAAGGTTAAACGAAAGTTTATAAAAGAAAAATATAAAATTAAACTTGATAGGCTCTACGGTTATACCGATGAAATAGGTAATGTATGTAACCCCAATGCTAAGTAAAATAAACTTTTAGCCTGAATAATTGATGCATTTAGTAAAAAATGACGAAATGAAGTTATAATATTAAATTACATATAACACGGATAAAGAGATGCTTACAAATATTTTGGCATATTTTATGAATTAATCAG
>CAZGWS010000349.1:0-2834 GCA_964528805.1 uncultured Lentimicrobiaceae bacterium
GGAAATTTATTGTAAATTTGAAAATTAATCGTTTCAAAAACCCGCACTACGCATAGCCAAACCGTTATTGTCGTGTTTTCAACATCGGCCTTAAAATTATTCAGCATGTTAGATCACTATCTTCCAATAATAATCTTTTTACTAACCACCTTCCCGTTAATTAGTATTTTTAGTATATAAACACCTGTTTTAAAATTGGTTGTATTTATTTCTAAATACACATCATCCTCTTCACTATAACTAAATACCTGCTGTCCAAAACAGTTGGCAAGACTAATCTTACCCATGGGTAAAGTGGAATTCAGTATTAGTAAGTTATTGGCAGGGTTAGGGAAAACCTTGATAAAGTTATTATCTGGAACATCATAAACAGATAACACGTTCGACTCCCATGAATAGCATTGTTGCTCTGAAATTCCACAGTCGTATTTTGCATTAACGCACGCATTATAAGTTTGCCCAACAGTTAATCCTGTAAAGGCATACAACAGCTCATTTACATTTGTACTATCAATAATTAATCCATCCAAACTTATATAATAACCTAATATTGTGGATGTTGTGGTAGGTTCATCCCAAGTTGCAATATTTGTTAGTGAATCAACAAGTAAGTTTTGTGGAGGATTAACATTCTGCGACAGTTCAATGTTAAAAGAGGTGTCAACTATGATTGGTATTGTATCTAATTCATAAGTATTGTATCCCGGATTGCTGATAGTTATGTGATATAAACCTTTAATAACCTTGTCAAATCTGCTAACACCATCAACATCTGTAACGCTTTGAAGCGAATCCCAAGGGCAATTTCGTCCAATCATGAATACATCGGAGCCAGCCAAATTAGAATTGTTACATAAATCTATATTAAAGGCAATTTCATTGTTAAGCAATAGTGGAAATGTGTTTGAATAAGCCCAATCAGATTCTCCACACTCGTAAACCACCTTAACTGCAAAAGCATTATAGCCTGCTGACCACCCACTAACATCATAAGTATTATTTGGATCAGGAGGGCCATAAGGAGTAATTATTCCGTTTGCAGGATTGCTACAGGGCGTAAAAGAACTTACCTTGGCAATAATAAAATTAACGACTCCTCGCCCATAGCCATTATTAGGCTCAGATGTTGTGCCATCGGGACTCATTTGCCATGTAACAGTACAAGCTGTTTCGTTTTGATTTAAAGTTGCAGTAACGTTAACAACAGGCGAAAGGGCAGGGGTAATATCAGCATTGATTTCAATGTTTTCCCCGGCAGCAATTGTAGTATCTACCACCACTAAAGTATCATAACCGCTCTTCGCAAACTGCACATTATACATACCTGCATCAACAAGTAGTTCGTAATAACCTGTATCATTTGTTGTTGTTGTAAATACTTGATTACCCGAAGCTTCAACAGTTACACCTACCACATGGCTGCCGGTGCAATTATCCGTTATAACCCCGTAGTAGGTTCCTTGACCATTTGCATTTTTGTTGTGCAAAAGAAGCGATTGACCACTCAAACCACAATATGACATGAGCAATATTGATAAAATTAAATTAGTAAGTTTCATGATAATAGGTTATTAAGGCGATAAAGGTAATAAAATTTTACCAATAAATAACTACACCAAATAAATACCATCTTTTTCAATTTTTATTAACCGCTGTTTATACAGTGAGCCTATCGACTTCTTAAATAATTTTTTACTCATTTCAAGTTTTGCCAGAATAATAATTGGGTCGCTTTTATCGGTAATATTTAAAAAGCCGTCGTTATCTTTCAGCTTTTGCAAAATTTTCTGAGCATTAGGTTCAACATTAACATATCCTTGACGCTGGAGACTTACGTCGATCTTATTATCGGGTCTAACATTTTTTATCCAACCTCTTACTCTATCGCCGGAGCTAACTGCCTGAAAAAGTTCGTTGTCGTAAAGAAGCCCAATATGAACATCATTAATTATTACATTTATACCTAAATCGGTTGGGTTGCAGATTAACAGGTCAACCTCTTCACCATTGTTAACAGTAATATTTTCGAATTCCAGAAACTTATTTATTCTTCCCGAAGCCACAAGTCGTTGTGTCTTGTCATCTAAATAAAGGTAAATGGGGTAGCTGTTGCCCACTGCCATCTTTGTTGATTGCTCAGAATATGGTACGAGCAAGTCTTTTTCAAGACCCCAATCTAAAAACGCCCCCACTTGGTTTACGTCAACTACCTCAAGTACAGCGAATTCATGTAGCATCACATACGGGGTCTCGGTTGTTGCGGTAAGTCTGTCTTCCGAATCTTTAAAGATAAAAACTGAAATCTCATCACCGGGTTTCATCCCGCTTGGCACATATTTATTGGGCAGCAACACCTCTTCATTCTCATCATCAATAAGATAATAACCATTTAACGTTCTTCGTTTTGCTGTTAATAAATTTATTTCTCCGGTATTCATGATAGCATATCTTTTACATTGAAACTGCAAAATTAGGTTATTTAGGCATACTTGTAAATAATAATAATTAGCGGTGCTATTCCTGCTTTGCTGCTTGAATCAATCAATATGTTTTTCAAGCATTGATTTACATAAGCAATAATTCGTTAAGGTACTATAACACATACTAAATCAAGTACTTACAAGACAAGCAGTAAATATCTACTATGCTGATAATCAATTCTTTGCAACTTAGCGGCTTTGCGAGAAACAAAAACTACACGAACTATTGTTTAAGAAGCCAAAACAAAATTTAACCACCTCCCCAGACGGCATGTTATATTTTTTGCGTTATTTGTATCCCTTTACAAAAAAATAAGTATGGCAAAAAGAGGTTTTCTAAGAGATACTATCGGT
>CAZGWS010000350.1:0-2824 GCA_964528805.1 uncultured Lentimicrobiaceae bacterium
GCCGTATTAAGCCATTTTTATGTGTGTTATTTGACCAATTTTGGTGCAAATAGCATGATATTCTGTAGATTGAGCATCCCCTACACGACATATAATATATTTTCTCTAAATGAGTATTCGCATAACTTTCTCATTGACTTCAAATAATGTATTCTCAAGTGCAGTTAAGCTCATATTTAATCAATTTTCATATTGATTATAACTATGGAATCATTGACAAGGAACGCATCATGACAAACCCTCAAGCACAAAATTATACTAACTTTAACCCAAGCTGGTATCAAAAAATAAATTCTGATATTGCACGAGTACGTAATACTGTAGCTTCAAAAGACTTAAAATCATTGAGCACTGGGCATGAAATTAAAATCTCACCTAACTCTCATCATTTTTTAGAAAAACTTAGTCCTTATCAACGAATTCAAATTAGCCGAAAAATTGCTGCCTTATCAGCTACGCCTCGCCCTGGTGGCGCAGCAAGACAAAAAAACTCTGATGATATTTATTGTGTAACCGAATCAAATACCGGGTTTTCAATAAGCTATAAAATTCAAGGTACTATTATTTATATTCTTGAGGTTTTACCTAATCCAAAATTACAAGGTGCAGGTAAAGAATTGCCCGGGCTCTATCATATTAGAAGGACGCAAGCGAATACATGGCTTTTAAGCAGCTCAACCACTAACACAATTAAAACCAATCATGCCGCTATTAATGGGCAATCAAATATATTAAGTCGTGCTTCAGATTTAATGGGGAAACATGTCTCTGAAATGTTTAAGCAAGACAATGTTAAAGAATTCACTCTTTTTCATAACCCTTCAGATGGCGGGTTTTGGGATACTTATGAATCTTCTCTTGATAAAAAACATCAAACTACTGCAGTATCAAAACAATTTTCAAATATTTTAGAAAATGTACAAAGTAATAAAAAACCAGTTAAATGGCTTGCTCATAGTCAAGGAGGCCTAATTTTTTCTGAAGCTTCTCGTTATCACTGGGAAAATCATCACTCTGAACTGACATACAACAGCGTTCAATTTAACGCTGGTGCAAATAATGAACAAGAAACAAAACATATACTAAAAAATGTAAATATCAATATTCTCGGCTTTAATAACCATCCATTTGATCCTGTACCTAATATTGTTGGTGGAAATGCAAAAGACTGGGTATCTCAACTTGGATCATTTGTTGGTTTTGCATTTGTTTTTACTGATAATGCCAGCAAAAGTCCACATACTTTACCGTATACAGGAAACTCAGCTGTCGTTAAAAAAGTATATGAAATTAAAGATAAGAGCGCTCTTGTAGTGCAATCGATTATTAATTCATTGCCAAAATAACACTTATCATATGTTTTCATTAACGCAGTATAGTTCTAAAATAAACAAATTACTCTTAATACTATTCCTATTGGTAACAACTATGCTATTAAAACAAGCTAATGCAAATGATCTTCACCACTACGAGCTTAATTTATCAGGTATGCAAGTAGCATTTGATACTCCAACTAATTACAGCAAGGATTTCCCCAGACCGCAATCATTAAACAAAAACATTAATATATACGATATTGATATATATGGTGATTCGGGAGTAGCCTCGGTCTTACAACAGATTTATTTCGACTTTGGGAAAGGTTTTTTCTTTGGAAAAGTAAACGGCACACTTGAAGCAACCATTGTTCTTAGAAAAACTAAACTTCAAGATATTGACAATAATAAAGATGATCAACTTTTAAAAACACTAGAACATGATTTTTACTCCGAATTCAGCAAGCAGGATCTGAAAGATTATAATATAAAAGTGAATACTGATTTTTCGGTTGTAAATATCTCAAGTATTAAATGGTCACATTTTAAGTACACAACAAACCATAAACAAAATATTGTGTATGCAATCCCTTTATCTGAAAAGCACTATTTAGAAATAATTTTTCGTTTTATTGATAACAGTACAGGTGAAAATAACAATTGGAAAGAACAAGCAACGGATTATCTAAACAATATAATAAATAGCTTTTCTATAGAGTCATCGGGTAATTAGTTACAATTGCTTTTGTGGCGTTGGGGTGGCGTTGCTATGTAGCGTTGTAGGGGGGCGTTGGGGTCGAACCAAGCTATCCCATTAATATTTATAGAGTTGTTACACCAAACTAACTGATTTAATTGTTTAAAATGGCCTTTTTTAGCCAAAAAGTAACGTCATAAGTCGCATCAGGCTCTTTTAAAACAAAGTGTTCTCCTACAGGTTTACATGAGCGACCACCTGCTAGTACACCCAGCTCCACTTGAATATTTTCAACAAAACCTTCACTTCCGACTGCAACACTGTTTGACCAAAACGATTCACGCTGTTTAGTGTTCTCTTTAATCGCTGTTTCGACCCATTGCCGATGAGCATCTTGCAACGATTTAATGCTTTTAAAATTACACAAGTGCGCAAGTGCAGGTAAATTTATTATTGCGTAACGACTTGGTGGATTTTGTATTTCCACATATCCACCCTGCAACCAATCTTTAGGGTGTTTAACGACGCCAGCACGCACCATATTTAAATCTATATAGGTGATACAGCGATGTAAGTGGTTATCACTTTCAATTGCCGTTGCATGATAACGGTCTTCCCAATAAGCCCCCTTACGATTTTTTCTCTGGTTATAATATTGAGCACTACGCCCTGCTATTAACTGCATCGACCTGGAAATGACACCTTTACCCGTATCCTGTACCAGTAAATGGATATGATTTGATGTCACGGTATAATTTAAAAGTAAGCGCAAAACGATCACCGTACTTGAAGTTTATTTAAACTCTTCCAG
>CAZGWS010000351.1:0-2751 GCA_964528805.1 uncultured Lentimicrobiaceae bacterium
GGTCTCTTCCGTCAGTTTCATAGTTTTTATATCTTGTCCAATAAGGGTTATCCCAGTAAATTGGGTAAGGATTGTGGGTTCCGCTTCTATTCCAAGTAACGTTACGTCCGGTAGCGTCATAAATATCACGTAGGTCGTTTATATCAACGTTAACTTCCCACCATTGTCTGAATGATGAAAGAATGTTATCACTATATCCTGTTGAGTTACGTCCTTTACCTTGTGTGTTATTATAGCTTGCACTGGCACTAACAGTTAATTTATCGGTAAAGTTATATGAACCGTTAAATGTAAGATTATTCTTTTTAATAGAACTGTTTGGCATAATACCTGTTTGGTCGAAGTTGGTATAAGCTACCCTGTAAGTACCTTTATCGGAAGCACCGTCAAAGGCAACAGTATTTTGAAGTGTCCAGGCAGTTTCAAAGAAATCGCTGGGATCAGGCGAACCTGCTACCCAAGGCGTTGCTTTGCCAAAAGTTGGAGAGGCTTCATCAAAAGCACCCCATTGATAAACATTTAAACTTGGGTCAAAAGCCTGACCTTGTGAAGCATCCTCAGTAAAAGGAACTACCCAACTGTCAACGCCGTTGATAGGCTCCCACGAAAGACCTGGCTTGTCAGTAGCACTATAATAAGGACCGTAACCACCACCATAACCGGTTTGGTATGTAGGAAGTGTAGCTTTATCAACTCTTCCCATTTGCACACTTGAGTTAAGTGTAATTCCAATTCTGTCTTCTCCATTTTGAGTATGGTTACTTCCTTTTTTGGTTGTAATCATAATTACACCATTTGCAGCACGCGACCCGTAAAGGGCGGTTGCAGCAGCACCTTTAAGGATGTTCATCGACTCAATGTCTTCGGGGTTAATATCACTAACGGTATTACCAAAGTCGTAACCATAACCACCACCTTGTTGTGATGATTCGTTACTTGTTGAGTTGTCAACAGGTACACCATCAATAACAAATAAAGCCTGATTGTTACCTGTAAGTGATGTAGCTCCTCTAATAATAACGTTAGAGGATCCACCAAAGTTATTGTTAACCTTTACTGTAACACCGGCAGCTCTACCTTGTATGTTGTTGATAAAGTTGTCTGTTTTAATTTGATTAATGTCGTCTCCGGTTACCTCTTGCGTTGAGTAACCCAGTGATTTTTTTTCACGTGAGATACCAAGAGCCGTAACAACAACTTCACCCATCATAACAGCATCTGGTTCCATGGTTACAAAAATTGAGCTTTGACCGTCAATATTAATATTAACGGTTTTCATACCCACATATTTGTAAACCAACACCTTTGCGTCAGGTGATACGTCAAGCGAATAGTTACCATCAATATCGGTAACTGTACCAATGGTGGTACCTTCCACTTGAACAGTAACGCCAGGGATACCTGAACCATCACTGGAACCTGTAACCTTACCGCTAATGGTCCTTGTTTGGGCATTGGCTAAATTTGAGCCAAGTAGAAACAAGAACGCCAGTAAAATTGTAATTTTTCTCATAATAATAATTTTTGGTTAATGAATTAGTTAAACATATATTTAATTTAAAATCTCAATTACATATTATTTTCTTTGGTTACCAGCCCAAAATTTCATGCAGAGTTGCAATACATATTGAAATAAGACTACAAACATAATAAAAAATCAATCTAATATTAACTTTTCTTAACAAACATATAAAAAATATTTTGATTTAGTACAAAATATAATCTTTTTTAGTCGTAAATCATGGTTTAATTAAGTTTACGATAAAAAAAGCTTATTGTTATGATGACTATAATACTTATTACAATATAGGCTAAAGTAATTTGATTTTCGAAAAAAAACTGACTTGCCAATAATAGAATTAACGTTATAAGTAATGAGTAGTACCCTTTTTTTTTAAGATATAGAATAAGTAAGGCACTAATAAACATGGCAAGGTGTAACACCATTTGTATAATACTATATAATACAAGGTGTGGATATTGGTTGTTGCTACTAATATTTTGAAGAAATCCGGGGTTGTATAATTGGTAAATGCTTGCTAATGCAAAAAACAGGAACCCTATTATACTCATTACAAGTATAATTATTGCACAAATCCTAAGTATAATTGGAATATTTTGCTTTATGTTGGATGTGTCATCCTTATGTGTCATGAAAAATATAATTTTTACATTTAGTTGTTTGTTGCAGTAATCAAAAGTATTTATTTTTTACTCTTTCTATCAAGCGATTGTTAACAGAGGTTAACTTAAGAACTGAAGATTTTTTGCATATAGAATTATAAATAATAGCGACAATATTAATTCAAATGTTGGAAATGGTAATCCCGGTAAAAATATTTGCGGAATAATAAGAAGAACAATTTGGGTAATTGTGTATATGTGAAATCCAATCTTTTTAAGATTCCACATCAGGTATGCTCCATAAATTGCAGTTGCCAATAGTGTCGCCTGAATTAGAAAATATATTGCATTTGTATTTAATAATACTTCTAATGCGCTTAAGTCCATGTCTTTAGATAGAAAGTCAAACATTCCATTTTTATAATATTCTCTTATAGTATCAATAGATAAAAACATAAATGCATTTGAAATAAGCGAGAACCCTCCGCCGACAAATGTTAATATACATAATATTTTTAGTAATTCAGGTCTGGTTTTTTCGTCTTTCTCTTGTAGTTCTATCATTACTTAACGTTCATTAAACAAAGAAGTTAGATTAATATTTCAGGTATTAACCATTTTTGCTTC
>CAZGWS010000352.1:0-2742 GCA_964528805.1 uncultured Lentimicrobiaceae bacterium
GCTTCCTTCAACATCCACTATTATATTTTCATTAGGTACTAGCTTACCTGCTAATATCATTTTTGAAAGTTGGTTTAACACCTCTCGTTGAATTACTCTTTTCAACGGTCGTGCACCATAAAGTGGGTCATATCCGATAGCTGCCAGTTTATTGATAGCGTCATCAGTAATACTAATTTGAATATTATTTTTTTGAAGCATTTTTTTAACCCCATTAAACTGAAGACGAACAATATCATTAGTTTCCTCTCGTGTTAATGGTTTGAACATTATAATTTCATCTACTCTGTTTAAAAACTCAGGGCGGATGGTCTTTTTAAGTAGATCCATAACTTCGTCCTTTGTCTTTTCAACAAGTTCATGTTGGTTCTTTTCATTTAATCCGGCAAGGTTTTCCTGAATAATGTGAGAACCAATATTTGAAGTCATGATAATTATTGTATTCTTAAAATCTACAACTCTACCTTTATTATCAGTAAGTCTGCCGTCATCAAGCACTTGAAGAAGAATATTAAACACATCGGGATGGGCTTTTTCAATCTCGTCAAGTAGCACAACTGAATAAGGTTTACGCCTAACGGCTTCCGTCAGCTGTCCGCTTTCGTCGTATCCAACATATCCAGGAGGTGCACCAATAAGACGTGATACTGAATGTCGCTCCTGATATTCAGACATGTCTATCCTAACCATGGCATTCTCATTATTAAATAAAAGATCGGCTAAAGCCTTTGCCAACTCGGTTTTTCCAACGCCGGTTGTACCGATAAAAATAAATGAACCTATTGGTCGTTTTTCATCTTGCAAACCTGCTCTGCTGCGACGGATTGCGTCAGAGATTGCAACAATTGCATCATCCTGTCCAATAATGCGTTCATGAAGTTCAGCTTCCAAACTTAGCAACTTCTCTCTTTCACTCTGCATCATCCTATTTACGGGTATGCCTGTCCATTTTGAAACTATATCTGCTATATCTTCAGCACCTACTTCTTCATTTATCATAGGGTTATCCCCCTGAAGTTCTTCAAGTTGAGCTTTAAATGCATCAATTTCAGCCTTATTGTCTTGTAACTTACCATATCGTATTTCGGCAACTTTTCCAAAATCGCCATCACGTTCAGCTTGTTCTGCTTCAATTTTGTATTTCTCTTGTTCTTGTTTTCGTTCCTGAATACTGTCAACCAAGTCTTTTTCTGCTTGCCATGCAGCTCTAAGACTTGTTTTTTCTTCATTTAAGTTTGCCAGATTTTCTTTTATAGCTTGTAGTTTTAACTTATCCTTCTCGCGTTTTATAGCTTCTCTCTCAATTTCAAGTTGTCTTACTTTACGCTCAACTATTTCAAGTTCTTCAGGTAATGAGTTTATCTCAAGCTTTAGCTTGGAAGCAGCTTCATCAATTAAGTCGATTGCTTTATCAGGTAAAAACCTGTCTGTAATATATCGCTGTGATAATTCAACAGCGGATATAATTGCTTCGTCTTTAATACGTACCTTATGATGTGCTTCATACTTTTCTTTAAGTCCACGTAAAATAGATATTGCAGATATTGTATCAGGTTCATTTATAATCACTTGCTGAAATCTTCTTTCCAATGCTTTATCTTTCTCAAAAAACTTTTGATACTCCTTTAAGGTTGTTGCACCAATTGCTTTTAACTCACCGCGTGCAAGTGCCGGTTTTAATATGTTAGCGGCATCCATAGCACCTTCGCCTTTTCCGGCACCTACTAAAGTATGAATTTCATCAATAAAAAGAATTATCTCTCCTTCTGAATCAATAACTTCTTTAACTACGCCCTTAAGGCGTTCCTCAAATTCACCTTTGTATTTTGCACCGGCAATTAAAGCTCCCATATCCAACGAATAAATCATATTTGACTTTAGGTTTTCCGGTACATCACCGTTTACAATTCTATGTGCAAGACCTTCAGCAATAGCTGTTTTGCCAACGCCCGGTTCACCAATCAGAATTGGATTGTTCTTTGTTCTGCGTGATAATATTTGTAGTACTCTTCTAATTTCATCGTCGCGCCCAATCACCGGATCCAATTTGCCCGAACCTGCAAGTTCATTCAAATTACGAGCATATTTATCAAGTACATTATACTGGTTTTCAGCACTTTGGGTGGTTGCAGAAGCTCCTTTTCTTAAATCTTTAATTGCTTCTATTAGATCATTTTTATTTATGCCATTATCTTTAAGTAAATGAGAGGCAGTGCTTTTTGAGATTAGTAGCGCAAGCAATAGATGTTCGATTGACACAAAATCATCCTTAAATTCTTTAAGGTATTGTTTTGCTTTTTGCAGAGTGTCAATGGTTTCGTTTGAGTAGTACTCGTTACCTCCATCTACCTTTGGAAGCGATTTAAGAATATTATCAACAGCTTTTGTAAAGATTGTATAATTAACGTTCAATTTTTTTAACAGAAACGGGGTAACATTCTCATCTACATCAATAATAGCCTTTAGAAGATGTATATTCTCTATCGCCTGATTATGGTTTGCGTTTGCTAACTCTTGTGCTTTTTGTATAGCCTCCTGCGATTTTATTGTAAATTTATTTAAGTTCATTATTTCCTGTTTTTATGTATAATAATCAAATTTATAAAAAGCATATCAAAAGCATTGCCATAAATATAAGGATGGTTGAAATATGAAAATATGTCATGTTGTTTATACATAACATGTCAAAATGACTTGATTTTTAGTATGTTATATCAACGCAAATATTATTTACACACTTAA
>CAZGWS010000353.1:0-2742 GCA_964528805.1 uncultured Lentimicrobiaceae bacterium
GTGTGACCAATAATATTGTTCCCTTCAAAAATATCAACATGGTAAAGACCAATTGGTAAGTCCTGAGTATTGCGTTTATTCCATCTTACGCATAAATCCATAGCGCCATTTTGGTAGTTTACAACTTTTAATATTGAATACTGAAGCTTTTCACCATTTGAAATAAATGAATAATCATCACCACGACCCTTTACCAGTATTTTTTTATCGGGCTGAGCAATTCTTATGTAAATAGTTTTTTCACCTGGTTCAACAATTGTATTTTCACCTATTGAAAAGCACACTTTAATAAGGTCGGCACGTTTTATTTTGTCGGTTACTATTTCTTTTCCGCCTCCTTTTTTGTGCATTGCATTGCCAGTTAAATTATAGATGTGCAATATAGATGCTTCGTCAACTTTGTCAGTAAGTGCATTGGTTTTTTTTGTTAGCTTACTATATTTTCGTTTTTCGTTTTTAATTTCCTCTTTAATTTGGAAATTCTCTTCAGTAAGATTCTGATTTATAGTTACTATCGAATCCATTTGCCTAACATAGCCTTGAGCAATTACCTGAAGTCGCGACATCTTTTTCTTTATCTTATAATATTCCCATTTATAATTTAGCATTTTTTTTATTACAACAGCGTTTGCCTGAATAACACTATCCATAACTTGTAGCGAATCGCTTGCTTCACCATAAGCAGTTTTCATTTTATTGTGCGCATTCAGTAATGTTTGTAACTCCTCCTGAAGCTCAATTTTTTGAGTTTCTTTTTCGGTAAGTAGATCACTCATTGTACTTTTTACAGATAATAGCCATAACGAAATGCCAATAATTCCCAAAGCCATAATCACAATTACAATATACATCCACAAATTAGAGTTCCCCCCGTTTTTTTTATTTGTAATCTCTTTTTGCTGTTCCATAACTAATATTTTTTGCAAAGTTACTTACTATCCGTTTAATTTCAAACGAAAAAAGCAATTGGTTTAGTATGAAGCAGGAAAGTTAAAAGTTAAAAGATAGCATATAACTGCCGAATGCTCTCACATTGTAATTCCCATTTTTTTCATCAAAAATGTAGCATTAAGATTTTGGGAGATGCCATCTTTAAGTTTGTAATCAAAAATAAGCTCACCATCATTAATTTCAACTTCAAAACGTTTGTTTGTTATATTTTGGGAAAATTCATTTTTTAAGTTTCCCAAAGAAAGATCGTGAGTAGCTATCATACCGGATGCGTTCAACGCAATTAGTTGAGTTATTAAAGCCATTGAGCCTCTTTGTTTATCTTCCGAGTTGGTACCTCGAAGCACTTCATCGAGTATCACAAAAAGTTTTTCGCCACTTTCAAGCTTGTCTATCAATGCTTTAAGATGTTTTAGCTCGGCAAAGAAGTACGATTCACCATCTTGTAACGAGTCGGTTGTTTTTATACCTGTAAAGATGTTAGTTGGGCATATTAAGAAGCTATCTGCAAGAACAGGAGCTCCCGTCATGGCAAGTACCATATTAACACCAACAGTACGCAAGTAAGTACTTTTACCTGCCATATTTGCTCCGGTAATAATTTGAAATTGCTTCCATCCACCAAAGTCGATGTTGTTACCAATACAACTACTTTGGGCTATGGAAGGGTGTGTAACATTTGTTGCTGTTATGCTAAAGTCTCCATTTCTAAATTCTGGGAATATTGATTTAGGGAAATTAAATGCAAATCCGGCAAACGACTGCAATTCATCAATTTGCGACAAGTTATCAAACCATTTTTTCATATATGTCGAATATGATTTTTTCCATCGCTCCAGTCTGATGGTCTGCCTGATGTCCCACAAAAAAAAGATGTTTAAAAATATCCCAACAAGTATATTTAGCCTGTAATCCATTGCCTTTGTAATTTTTGATAACCTGACGATGGCGTTATATGCCGAATGATCTCCAGCTATATTTTGTTTAATAGTTTTTAACAGATTTGATGTAAATTCTTCGTCAGTTATAATCGAAAACAGGTCTGCGTATTTAAGTAACAGTTCCGATTTTTTGCTTACAAGTACATGAACATTATTAAGAATGCTCATTTTTGTGCCAATTAACACTAATGGCATTACTAAAAATAATAGAAACCCGCTTATGGTTAGTATATTAAAATAAATTAAAGCCAACACGGTAAATCCCAATAAAGGATTAACAAAAAGCATTATACGATAAAAAAGTGTATCAAATTTTGTGTTGTTTGTTTGAGCCCAGTTAAGTAACCCACGTTGATCGTTTTTATGTTCACGGAAAATGTTTCCGGTAGCTTGAAAATTTAATCGCCATTGAGGCTTAGTGCTTAATTCTGATATTGCCTGCTGACGATTTAGTAATGCATTTATATCAGTAGTTAATACATTGAGTCTTTCTGCCAACAATGTTCTTCCGTTTGATGTAGCAGTTCGGTTTATTAATTGAAATAAAGACCTGCTACCAAAAATATCGAGATCTTCGTTATACGGGTGCGAATCGTACAGAAACTCATCTCCTGTATTGAGATGGCTTGTGTTACCAGCAATTATATTTAACTCATTATCAATTAATTGAAGCGTAGTTTCATGCCACAGCTTTTGTTTCTCAATTCCAGCATGCACTCTTACCAAATACACAAACAGTACTAATCCTGACGCAAATAAGATTGCGGATAAACTATAACCGTTTGCTACTGAAACGTATATCCCAATAATTGATACAATAAAAACAACAACACGCAGAAGTGACATTTCC
>CAZGWS010000354.1:0-2721 GCA_964528805.1 uncultured Lentimicrobiaceae bacterium
ATTTTCTGTTGAACTGTATAAAAGGCTTACATTTATCCATATCAAAATTTAATATTTTTGGCTGTCAGGAAACACATCATCTTTAAAACTTATTCATCTTGAAGTATTTCTATACATCTACAATTCACAAGCACCAAATCTAACGCACTTCCGAACTTTTCAGCAAGCCCTACTTAGCCATAAAGATTATACTTAAATGTTTATATACAATCATTTTATATAAATATAAATAATTATTAACTTAGTCATACTAAATTGAACGCAAATTGCCCAGAAATCATAACCATACTATGTTTATCCAACTCTTGACCACTAAACTTAGACAGACAGAAGTTCCGATTTTAACTATTGCATTAATATTTTATATATTTTAGCAATCTCAAATAGTCTTATTATTTAACCTAATTAACTATGCTAAAAAAGTGGATTTTTCTTATTCCTTTTGTTGCTATCATTAATATTATTGGCATTGGACAAACTACACACAATTCTACGTATCAGTCAGATACTGCGTTTATTAATAGGTCGCTTAATATATCCAATAAGCTGTTGTACATTAACCCTGATAGCTCTGCAAAGTACATAGATACCGTTATCTTATTATCAACAAAAATAAATTACAGGCATGGTCTTTTCCTTGCGTACAACCAAAGCGGAATTATTTATTGGATGTCGAACAACATGAAACAGGCTATTGTGCAGTACAAATTAGCACTCAGATACACTTCCAATTCTGAAATACATGATTATAAAGCTAAAGTATTTGGAAACATCGGATTAGCTTTTCTTAAAATATTCAATAACGATAGTACTGAATATTATCTACGGAAAGCAATACAATATTCCGAATCAAAAAACTTGGCGAAATATCATGCTAAAGCAATACTCGATTTAGCTGCTATGTATTCCAACACTGACAGATACGCCGAATCAGCACACTATTTGCTGCAAGCTAAAGAACAACTGAAAACGATTAACGACTCAAAGTTAAATATGTTTGTTTATTATTCATTTGGTATATTATATTCAAAAGTTAACGAGTTTGATTCATCGCTATTAAATTTTAAAAAAGCTATTAAATTGGATAAACAGCTTGTTAACATTAACAATATTGCAAACTATTATATTAGTATAGGGCAACTTTATTTCAATCTAAAGCAGAATCGCGATTCAGCAACTTATTATTACAGAAAAGCTAGTTATTATGCTTTACCATACGAAAAAAGAGATATTGAAATGGCTGCAAATGTGTGCTTAGGTAATGTCTTTATGGAGTATAATCAATTAGACTCTGCAGCAGTTTACTATAAAAAAGCAATGGATGATACGCTGATAAATAGTTTTCCCGACCGTAAAGCTGCCATGCTTGTTAATTTGGGTTACTATTATCTTAAAAATTCTGAGATTAACAAATCGCGAGATTTTCTAAATAGGGGTTTTGCGATGGCAGACAGCCTTGGCATACTGGTTTACAAAAAGAATGCTCTACGGAATCTTGCTGAATTAGATAGTGTAACAGGTAACTATAAAGATGCTCTTGAATGTTATAAAGCGTATCATGATGTTTCTGACAGCCTCAAAACCGAGGAAGCTTTGAACGAAATAGCTATTCTGAATTTTAAAAAGTTTATTGAACAAAAAAATATAGATAATCAAAGACTTATAAAGAAAAATACTATTAAGAACTACATGATTTGGGTTTCAATAATTGTTATCTTAATACTGTTGCTGCTAATAATCATTCTATTTCGAACTCGTTCAAAAATAAAACTTCTTGTCAGCCAACTTTCATCAAAACATGAAGATTTACAACTATTAAATGAAGAATTATCAACCACCAATGAGGTACTGAAAGTGCAACAGGAAGAATTAAGAGCACTAAATAGCTCTAAAGATAAGTTTTTCTCAATACTTGGGCACGATTTAAAGAGTCCTTTTAACGGTTTACTGGGGATGCTTGATCTGCTGGCTGACGAATGGGATAATATCGAAGATAATGAAAAACAAGGTATGATTAGTTTGCTGCATTCTTCTTCTAAAAAAACTTTAGACTTATTAAACGATGTACTCAGTTGGGGTAAAATACAAAGAGGTATGGTTAATTGTAACGCCGTAACTTTTACTGTTTATCCTAAAATTAAAGAGATTATGGAGTTGCTGGATGCGCAACTTAGCAGTAAGAATCAATATCTTGTGGTTGATATTGCTCCGGATATTGAGATAAATACAGATGCTATGCTCTTCACACATATAGTGCAAAATTTATTAAACAATGCTATAAAATATACTCCCGAAGGTGGAAGCATAACAGTAAAAGCAGAAACGATAAATTTAGATATACGCTTGTGTGTAACTGATACAGGAATTGGAATACCTGAAGATCAGGTAACTACTATTTTTGACATTGATAACGATTTTAAGCGTCCCGGTACTAATAATGAAAAAAGTACCGGAATGGGTTTGCTGTTGTCAAAGGAATATGCAAAACTCATTAATGCAAAACTATCGGTTAGCAGTATTGTTGGTGAAGGAAGTTCGTTTTGCTTGATTTTACCTATTTAATGCCTACAAGAAAACTCATCATTTTCAAGTCTTTGATAAGAAAGCGTTAAAGACAAGGCATTCAAAGTTTTTGAATTCAAGGAGTTTACGAATTGTAGTTGACTGATTCAAAAACGAGAATAACGCAGTATTTGGCGTTTTCTTGCAAAGACTATCTAA
>CAZGWS010000355.1:0-2717 GCA_964528805.1 uncultured Lentimicrobiaceae bacterium
ATCCATTTGTTTATCCGATCATGGCAGAAGCAATGATCCATTTTTAGCACACATTGCATAATCAAATATACCCGCATCCCCCAACAACACGCCCACAATTACTTTACAGACACATTGTAGACCATTAGTTCCCAATCTTTCTCTCGAGGAGGTTGACGGGCGAGTCTCCCCAGCCACGAAGAGGCTGTCTACAAGGGAGGAGATCTTTCATTATTTTTATAATGATTTTTGGCTGCGCGAATACCGAATTGTGATGCACGCAAAATGTACATTTATTTTGAGTTGTTTACTTCATAATAATATTATCATACCGTAAACCAAGCAAAATTTCAAGTATGGTTTACGGTGTAATTTCTGCCACATTTATCGCAAACAGTGTACCCTATTCTTTTAACAATTTTGCTATAATGATCTGCTAATAGCATTAGCTCTAGTTTAGGATGTTCAGTTTTGTTAGCACTATATGCATGTAATAATCTATTCATATTATCGTATATCTCAAATGGGATGCCAAATATATCAGCAACTTTATTTAACTCTTTTGGGGTAAGCATAGTTCCGATTGCTAGACCACATTGTGTTCTTATCGTATTCGCCTTCAATTTGCTTCCGGCATGTATTATGAAATGTGTTATACCACAGTTATTATTACTTGTTTTAGCTGATTTAACAACCAATTTAAGATTCTTGTCGACCGTAATGTATTCTGTATGTGCACGTACTATATCACATCCTCCTGCTGTTTCCTGCTTCATACAGAGAACTTCGAATGAGGTAAGTGTGCTGACGTAATCATCGGTATTATATTGTACCCTTGCGTGTGATGCGATATTATTTCTTATTGTTTCAACGTTGTCACCATCTTGAAAAACAATGCGTGAACGTTGATCAATGAGAACATCATTTTCGTCTTTCGTAGCAAAGAACATTTTCATTCCCAAAATTTTAAATTTATCGTTGTCTTGGGCTATTATTGTTTTAATAAGATCAACTGTATCGTTAACCATTTCGGCGGAAAGTTCATATTGTTTTAATTTATAGCTGAATCTAGGCACCATTTTACGTATCATAGCTTTTACAGCATACGATTTAATTCGAGGATGAATTTCAATTTCCTCATACTTGTACTTACGATCAGATTCCGATATTTTAGATCGGTCATTAAAATTAGTTAATATTTCGGTTGTAATGTCCTCTATTTCGCGAGGCGTGGTATATACTTCGTCGCCTTAATATTGTTTTAAAATATGTGACTTGAGCACATCATTAATAAATAGAGTATTTTTATTATCTCTCAATGGCAGTCTGTACACAATTCTAGTGCCCTCTTGTGATACTCCTTGTGGTTTAGCTGTAAGCATCTCTTCACGCTCGAATTCCTCTCTACTACTATACGTATTATAGTGTGTGATAGGCTCTCTATGAAGCACTACGAATATCGTGCCATCATTTTCAGTTTTTGGTGGAGTTGGGGTTGGTTGCATAATTTTGTTTGTCGTTTTAAAGCGGTGTATATTATAGCGTAATATTCTTTTTAATTAAAAAATAAATAATTAATTGGAATCAATATAAACTCAAAATCTCATCCATGTCTGCGGGAGTCAATAGTGGTGGTATAATGGGTGTCTTTTTTGTTTTCTTATATGCTCTCTTGCTGTTCAATGAGACGTCGCTATAGTGATCGATATATGCCTGCTCAAGTTCTAATATAGTCGTCTTATCGGGTTCTACTTCAAATATAATGACAGCTTCAATTTAAAAATGTTCTAGCCCTATTTGTCTTATATGTCGATAGAGCTTAAAATTAGAGTGTTTTGCATAACTTCTGTGTAAGCCCAATCTGGCTTTTAGATTGTTTGTGCTTCCAATATAAACAAGGTTGTCAACATTGTTCGTTATCTTGTATATGTAGTACATTATTAATAAAGTTAACGGTTATATTTAACATTAAAATATCAAAACGTTAACTAAAAAAGGAATACCTAAATTGCCTACTAGAGATAACTAGAGATAGCTAAGTGGTTCCTCAATATTATCGGCAAAACGACTTTCCCGAAAGTCGATAAAGGGTTGTTTACCCCTTTGCACAAAAGCTGTTTTTAAAAAGTAAAACTAAACAATAGCTAAAATGGAATTCGCAAAGCTGGTAAAGGAGTTTATAGCATAAGTAAAACGACATGAAAATAACATGTTAAAATTAGTTTGGGTAAAGGGTGATTTAGTGGGCTAGAGTGTCTAAACGACAGCTTAAGGTATTTAAATCATATCTAAAAAGAATACCGATTTACTGGGCAGCTCTTAAAAGCTTCCTCAATATTATCTAAAAAGAATACCGATTTAGCCCTTTAGAGATATCTAGAGATGCCTAAGAGCTTCCTCATTTTTTCTAAAAAAGAATAGCGATTTTGGTCTTTAAACGCAAAACAAAAATTTTAGGTATCTTTTTTTTTTCCCCTACAGTAAATAGTTTAAAAAAACGTAAAAGAATGTCGATTTAGGTCTTTAAATGCGATTTTTTAAGCGCTATAGTTTAGGTCTATCTAAAGGGGTATATATTATTCCCCGCTGCAATTATTGCGGCCTTGAGAACCAATAAATACGAAACAGCAGTCACTGGAGTAGCTGCATCGATGTCGGAATCTTTTCTGCTTGTAACTGAAGCCAAAACGCTTCATATAAGCCTTTACTGTTTTGTCTCCCATTTTGATGGTATTGGC
>CAZGWS010000356.1:0-2717 GCA_964528805.1 uncultured Lentimicrobiaceae bacterium
GTTGAGAGAATAGTTATAAACTTAAATGGTCTTTGCAAGAAAACGCCAAATACTGTGTTATTCTCGTATCGTAAACTCCTTGAATTCAAAGACTTGAGAATGATGATTTTTCTTGCAGACACTAAATATTAACCTTCTGCCAAGACCGTAAAACCAGTACTGCAAACACAGTTAATTACATTATATCCAAATTAAAATTCTTCCTATTTCACCAATCACCGAAAAAATTACTCCGTTCACCGATTTACTATTTCGTATCCATACAGAGCGCAGTATGTTTGCCAATGAATTTAAAAAAATCATAAACTAAAAATCATAAAATTATGGAAACATCAGAAAGACTATACAGGTCAAGAACAAACAAAGTTATTGGAGGTGTCGCCGGCGGACTTGCCGATTACTTTAACATTGACGTTGTGCTTGCCAGAGTCGTTTTTGTACTACTTGCAATGTTTGGCGGCGGCGGAGTGCTAATTTATATTGTAATGTGGATTGTAATTCCTGCACAAACAACCTACTTAAATACCGGCAATCAGCAGAATAGTAACAATCAAAATGCAGATGATTATGTGCATTATGATGAATCGGACAAGAAATTTACTACACGCAAGCCTGCTAAAAATTCAAATACAGGATTGATAGCAGGGATTATCCTAATTTTTATGGGGCTAATATTTCTTGTTGACAGATTAATGCCATGGTATAACATTACCGATTTTTGGCCACTAATACTTGTAATTGTTGGTGTGCTTATTATAAAACCTAATATTTTTAAACCTACTAAAAAACAAAGCGATGAAATTTAGAAACATATTTTGGGGACTGATATTAATAATAATTGGAATTCTATTTACACTTGAGAACTTACACTTTATTGACTTTGATTGGTATAACCTGTGGCGACTATGGCCTGTAATCCTTGTGCTTTGGGGGATATCTATCATTCCTGTAAAAAATGTAATAAAAGTCATTCTTGTACTAATAGTGCTTGTAGGATCAATATCTTACATGATGCAGGAAACTGTTTGCTGGCACGATAACGATTTTAGTTTAAGTTATGATAACGATAGCAATAACTTAAATCAGGAATTTACAATTCCGTACGAAGATAGTGTGCCGGCGGCCAGTTTACACATGGAAGTCGCCGCAAGCAAATTTGAACTGTTAGATGAGTCGTATGATCTACTCGACTTTCAAAAAAATGGTTCGTTAGTTGATTATAAATATACTGTAAAACAGTTAGATAGCACCGTAGATATTAATGTTTATATGGATGACGAAGTTAGTTTTAAAACTCACAGCCATAACAAAGTAGGCCTATCGTTAAACCCACAACCTGTTTGGGATTTAGATTTTGAAGTGGGAGCTTCAAACGCCAATTTTGATGTTGCAGGACTTAAAGTTTCTGATGTTACCATTGAAGGTGGTGCAGCAGCAATAAAACTAAGAGTTGGCGATAAATATCCAAAAACCAAAATAAATATTTCAACAGGAGCATCATCAATTAAAGTAATGATTCCCAAAGATTCTTTCTGCGATCTTGACATAAATGCCGTGCTATCTAATAAAAAGATATCAGGCTTCGATAAAATAAACAGCGGTCACTATCAAACAGATAATTCAGACAAAGCCACAAATAAAATTTATATTGAGGTTGAAACTGCTGCATCGAGTTTTTCAATAATTCGTTATTAAAGCATTGCTACAAAAAAACTTGACTATTCAAGCTTGCTCTTTTGCACGCTAACTTCGTAGCAATGCCTAAACTAAAGTAGGGTATTGTGCCCGATTAAATATAATTTTATCCAACCTGCTGATAGGCTTCTTTTGCTCAAAGTATGCGCAAGAAGCCTATCAGCAGGTTTTTTTATGTTAATTTTTATCCTCAAATAAAAGTTAGCAGCTGTATTGTCAATAATGATAATAAATATCAAAAAAAACATCAATTACAATATACTTTTTGATTACTTTGCACGTTCCTTTTTATTAGAAACTAATTATATGAAAAACACTTACTTATTTATTGGTATTACGCTTATTTTTATGCTGTTAGGGCAAGGAGTGTTTGCACAATACGGAATAATCAGAGGCTTTGTTTACGAGGAAGAAACAGGTGAACCTGCTATGTACTGTAATGTAATATTAAAGGGAACGTCTTATGGAGCCTCTACCGACGTTAACGGTTATTATGTAATATCAAAAATCACTCCCGGGAATTATATTGTCAAGGTAACTTACCTTGGGTTCGACACCATCTCTGATAAGATAAAAATTATTGCAGATAAAATAATAAGTAAAAATTTCTCTCTTAGCAAGTCATCAGTAAAACTCGAAACTATTACTATTAGTGCCCAGAGGGCTGCAGCACGTACAGAAACGCAGACTTCTGTTGTTAAAATAACACCTAAAGACATTAAGCAAATTCCATCAGTTGGCGGTCAGGCCGATTTTGCCCAGTACTTGCAGGTTGTACCTGGGGTTGTATTTACCGGCGATCAGGGCGGACAATTTTATATCCGTGGTGGGTCACCAATTCAAAATAAGGTTATGCTGGATGGGATGACAATTTATAATCCATTTCATTCAATTGGTCTTTTTTCTGTCTTTGAAACCGACATAATAAGAAGTGCAGATATTTATACAGGAGGCTTTAATGCTGAATACGGTGGTAGGCTGTCGTCGGTAATGGATATCACAATAAAAGATGGAAACAAAAA
>CAZGWS010000357.1:0-2715 GCA_964528805.1 uncultured Lentimicrobiaceae bacterium
AAAACTTTATCTTAAATTTATGATGTAAACGATACTAAACTATAATAAGTTTTTAGTACCTTGCGGCTTTAAAAATTACAAAACAGTTTAAACCTCAGAATATGAATTTTGACTTAACCGAAGAACAACAATTAATACGAGAAACAGTTCGCGATTTTGCTGAACGCGAAATAAAACCTCTGGCGCAAGAGCTGGATGAGAAGGCTGAATTTTCGTATGAATTAACACAAAAAATTGGTGAAATGGGACTGTTTGGGATGAATGTCCCGGAGCAATATGGCGGACAGGGTTTGGACACCCTATCTTATATAATTGCTGTTGAAGAACTTGCTCGAGTTGACGGATCTCAGGCTGCAACACTTGCTGCGCACAACTCGTTGGGAATTGGTCCACTGCTAAAATATGGAACCGAAGAGCAAAAAATGAAATATCTGCCACAGCTTTGTACAGGTAATGCATTGTGGAGTTTTGGACTTACCGAATCCGGTGCCGGCTCCGACTCAAGAGGCAGTAAAACAACTGCCGAAATGGTGGGAGACCATTGGATTATTAATGGTTCTAAAATATTTATTACAAATGCATCTGTAGATATATCAGTAGGCTGTACTGTTCAAACCGTCTCGGGTGAAAAGAATGGGAAAAAGATTTTCACAACAATAATTGTTGAAAAGGACACCCCAGGGTTTAAACGTGTGGCCATGCATGGTAAAATGATGTGGCGTGCTTCTGATACTGCTGAGTTGTTTTTTGATGATGTTAAAGTTCCGAAAGAAAATATACTTGGTAAAGAAGGTGAGGGATCACATATTATGTTACACACTCTTGATGGTGGCAGACTTTCAATTGGAGCCATGGGGCTTGGGCTGGCGCAGGGAGCATTCGAGATGGCACTTTCTTATGCCAACCAACGTAAACAGTTTGGGAAACCGATATCTAAGTTTCAAATAAATGCTTTTAAGTTAGCTGATATGGCTCTTAAAATAGAGCTCGCACGCAACTTACTTTACAAAGCCTGCTGGCTTAAAGATGAAGGAAGACCTTATGGTAAAGAAGCTGCAATGTCAAAATTATATTGCTCCGAAGTGGCTAAGCAAGTAGCCGATGAAGCTGTGCAAATACATGGTGGCTACGGACTTATGAAAGATTATGATATTGAACGCTTTTATCGCGATCAGCGTTTACTGCAAATTGGTGAAGGAACATCCGAAATACAGAGATTGGTGATTTCAAGACTAATAGGTTGTTAAACAGTTTTATATATAGTGCTTGTAAAGACTGTATAGTTAATAAAATATATATAGTAACATGAATAAAGTAGTAAAAAATGCAATAGAGGCAATTAAGGGAATGCAAAATGGGCAAACTTTTATGCTTGGAGGGTTTGGGCTCTGCGGTATCCCCGAAAATACTATTAATGCTTTGGTGGATTTAGGATTAACCAATCTTACTTGTATATCAAATAATGCCGGAGTTGACGGTTTTGGATTAGGGCTGCTGCTTAGAAAACATCAGATAAAGAAAATGATTTCGTCGTATGTTGGTGAAAATAAAGAATTTGAACGGCAGATGCTTTCCGGTGAGTTACAAGTAGATTTAATACCACAAGGAACGTTAGCAGAACGGATTAGAGCCGGAGGATCAGGTATTCCTGCGTTTTATGTACCTGCCGGTTATGGTACTGAAGTTGGTGAAGGTAAAGAATCAAGAGAATTTAATGGTAAAATGCACCTGTTAGAGTATGGGCTTACAGCCGATTTTGCAATTGTTAAAGCCTGGAAAGGTGATACAATGGGAAATTTAATTTACCGGGAAACTGCAAATAATTTTAATCAGCCAATGGCAATGGCAGGTAAAATTACTATTGCAGAAGTTGAAGAGATGGTTCCTGCCGGCGAACTTAACCCAAACGAAATTCATACACCCGGTATTTTTGTTCAAAGGATATTCCGTGGAGTTGACTACGAAAAAAGAATTGAGTTTGAAACCGTGCGAAGCTGACAATTAGCTTATAAATACTATCGAAATTAACGAAATAAAAAAACTTAAAGATGAGTCTTGATAAAAACGGAATAGCAAAAAGAATAGCTCAAGAGTTAAAAGACGGGTATTATGTAAATCTCGGTATTGGAATTCCAACCTTGGTTGCCAACTATGTTCCTGAAAATATTGATGTTGTGTTACAATCGGAAAACGGACTGTTGGGCATAGGTCCATTCCCGGAAAAGGGAAAAGCTGACCCTGATCTTATAAACGCAGGCAAACAAACTGTTACAACCATTGCAGGCTCATCATTTTTCGATTCAACATTAAGTTTTGCCATGATACGCGGTGGGCATGTTGACTTAACAGTACTCGGAGCTTTTGAGGTAACCAACAAAGGAGATATTTCATCCTGGAAAATACCCGGTAAAATGGTGAAAGGGATGGGCGGAGCAATGGATCTGGTGGCCGCTGCAAAAAATATTATTGTTGCCACCACACATACCGACAGGGCAGGAAATCCAAAACTTAAAACAAAGTGTGACTTGCCACTAACTGGCGTAAACTGTGTTAAAAAAATTGTAACCGATTTAGCAGTAATTGAAGTTACTGGCGACGGCTTTAAACTACTTGAAAGAGCACCCGGAATTACTATTGACGAGATTATTGAAAAAACCGGTGCACCTGTTATCGTTGACGGTGATATACCAGAAATGGTACTATAATAGTACATGT
>CAZGWS010000358.1:0-2703 GCA_964528805.1 uncultured Lentimicrobiaceae bacterium
AGTGGTAAATCTTCCATATTCTAAATTATCTCGTAAAAAATTGCTCTATTCAGAAAACCAGAGAGAGCTTAACAGCAAGGTTTACCTTATACGGAAAGGTTTTCCTCTTTTAAAATTTCTTCTATACAGCATTGAAGGAATGAATAGAAAATCATTGCAAATGATGAGTTGATTTCAATAATAGTGTGGCTACAAACCTGCTTTTGTTCCATGTGCTAGAAGTTTTAATAGGCCTTTGACAACTAGTTTCCAGTTATTCTCATGGTTAAGCACTCTTTGTACGCCGACGATGCGTCCATTGACGACTAACTTTCCTCCATGAGTTACAAACCGAAGTATCCATTGGCCTGAGTTATTACTGATATTGAAGATCGTCATGCCATCTTTCGCTCTGCTGCTAGGGTATCCCATTGCGAGTCGTCCAATTTGAAGTCCTCCTGGTTCACCACCGACCCCAAATCTAATCGCGGATATGCTTTTGACGTTTAATATCTTGATGGAACCAACCGACCCAAAGGCAAAAGATGCTACAATGAAAACTCCACGGCCTACCTTTTTACCAATTTCAGGGTCAAATCCAGTAAGATCCGCAGCAGCACTACCGACTGCCCCAAAGGCCGTACCAAGAACGTTATAGCCATTGTTCTGATTAGCACCGGCCAATTGGCTTATTCCATCACCAATAGTATTGGAACCCAATATTACCATTCCTACGCCAGCAGCAGTGGTGCCTGGTTCGGGTACTACTATGCCAATCAAGCCTACGCTGCTTTCTATTAGGCCTAGAAGAATTTTTCCTGTTCCCCAGCCAATGCGAGAAAGCATGGAAGCTCGGCTTTTAATAAAGTCCGTCTCAATCGCTTCTTTTAAAGCGATTGCCATTTCCCGGCTACTATAAGTGACAAAGAAGCTCTTGGTATCTAGTTTAATCACTTGAGTTGAGTGATCAATTTCCCATCCATCCATATCAAACATCGGATTAAATAGCTCTAGCCTATAACCCAGACCTCCTTGCTCAGGGAAAGATAAGACCTTTAACAAACTTAGTGTTAACTCTGCTGAGAAATTATCTACATAGTATTCAATAACCTTGTCTTTGATAAACGAACCAGACATTAAGACGCCTTACTTTTTAACCAATTAAAATTGGAAATACCTAATCAGCATAATGTCAAATATTACCACATAAATTTGCACGCTGTAGTCTTCTCCAATACAAGTAAGTCTAAAATATTGCTGCTACCACCATAGCTTCATATGCGTTTTGGACCTATTACCGTTGTCCTCAAGGTTTCTAATATTTATCTGAAATACTTTCAGATAAAACTTGAAAATAAATGGCTTCCATTTGCTTTTCTTCGATAAGCCTTTGGGTTTCTGTCCCTGTTAACTGGTCCCATATAAACCAAGGTAATTCATAATACTTTTTGCCAGAAACATCAAGTGTTTTTCCATTGTTAATAAATAGCGAAATATTACTTTTATTATTTAGTTTATAAGCTGTTTTATCACTTAGAATGGGAGGTATGTGGTCACTGGTGATATAGATGATAGAATTTTTGTCCAAAGCTATCAATTGCTTAATATATGCCGCTATCGCTTTGGTACGGTAGTAAAACTGGTTTGCAATGCGTTTGACATTTTTATTGGGGGGGGAGACTTTTACTATATCTGGTCTTTCTGTTTTGTTTCTCGAGTAAGGTAAATGACCATACATACCTAGGACATAGTTGAAAATAGGCCCCTCTTTCTGTTTCAGAATTTTTTTTAAATTGCGTATATTATGTTCGAATAAATCACCATCAAAAATCAATCCATAGTTCCGTTGTTGTTTGAATAATTCATCCTCCCCGAGAAAAGAAACTTCATCAAACCCTATGCTCTTGTATGCTTGTATGGAGTTGAAAAAACCTGAACCCGTGGCAATTGTGGCAATTGTTTTATAGTTGTTTTGATTGAGTTTTTTTACAAAGCTACTAATATTCCCACCCTGCATAACGTTAAACTCAATTCGATTTACTTTTGATAATGCTTGAATGCCAGTTAATAATTCAAATTCAGCTTGTGCAGTTCCACCCCCGTAGACGGGTGAAGTGACCATGGAAAAAAATTTGTTGTCATTCAAGTAGGGCAGTAATTCTTTTGCTAATATAGGGTGACTAAATTCAATGTCTTTTAGCTGTGTTGGATCGATAAAACTCTCAAGAACGATTAAATGAATGTTTTTTGGAGTGTTTATTTCTCCCGTGTAAAGGGTTTCTAATACGTCTATATCGGTATTATGGGATACAAACTTCTCAAGTTTCCTTGTACTTGCTCTTTCTTGATTGTTGTAATAAATAAAACTGGAGAACTTACCATTTTCTCGAACAGTAAATTCCTCAGACCAGAAATAATACCTGAATTGTTCATTATGAAAATTGGCAAAGGTATCAGTTGTTAAAGTAAATGCAGTTAGACTAATAAATACGGTCCGTAGCAATAGAGATTGCTTAAATTGTTTAGAAGGGTATGACTGATAGGCTCGATATAGAAGAAACAAAAAAACAGCAGGAATGGTTAAAAAGATGAGAACAAGACCAACGCCCATCATAGGTGAAAAATCCCATAATGAATTGAAATTTTGAAAATCTGACGGGTAAGGTGAGCGACCTAAAATGTTGTAAAAACTATCAAACAGTAAATACAAAATTACTATCGGTA
>CAZGWS010000359.1:0-2678 GCA_964528805.1 uncultured Lentimicrobiaceae bacterium
ATTGATGAAAATATTACTCCTTACCAGCCATATGAAGAATTAATTGCTTGTAAAAATGCTTTGGTAGACGAGCATCTTGTGATAGTTCAATATCAGGAAGGAGGTGGTGAATTAACTAATTCCGCTGTCAAAAATTTGCGTAAGTTAATGTTAGTGAATGGATTTGCACTTCGTGATTATGACCAGTGCTTTGATTTGCGAGAGTATTACAATAAAAAGGAAATGTTTTGTTATAACGAACCAACCCAGACGCTATTGAAATTTGCTAAAGAAGATGGAGCTTTAAAAGGAATTACGGACGATGAAAATTTTAAGCGTATACAGCAAGCTTTAAAGGAAAATAATAATAATCTTATTATTTTGACAGGGTTAGATATAAATACGGAAGCTCTTAAATCAGGTATTTCCGCACCAGATATTCATGTTCTAAAAGTTGGATTTAATGAAAATGACAATAGTTCCAATAATTTTGAATCTGCATTTTCTGTTAAAGAAACCGTTCCAGCTCTTATACAATTCATGGTTGCTTTTTTCCCAGGATTAGACAGAGAATGTTTTGGGAAACTTATTGACGATTTGTTAAGGGCAAGAGAAAGTACTATTTATGATAAACCCGAATTAAAAGATGAAAATAAAATTTCTTTACTGGAGGAGTGGCATAGTTCAGGAGATGAAATAATTAAAGATTGTAAGATTGCTTATGGCAAATTATCTGATAAGCAAACAGGGTACCGCTTTATAGATATGAACCATGAAAACAAATTACGACAATATATCCTAGAGAGTTTTCCCAATTTTATTTGCCAGCAACTACCCGTGCTTACAGATTTTTATTTTAATAAAACTCAAAAATCTTTATATTTCAGAAATGCTTTTTCTGGTTATTTGGGTAATTTAATTAGTTATCGTTTATTTTCTATTGACGATCAATGGTTAATGGCTAAGTTTGAGGAATACCGTTATTTTAAATGTAAAAGTCATGTTCCCATTAGCTATTTCGCTCAGTTACTACAGTTCCTTACAAAACATAGAGATACTAAAAACTGTGTTGATCAATTTTATAGTAACTTAGTAGAAAGATGCCTAACACAGCAACAATTGTGGATTTACGCCATAGAGCATTCAGAAGCATTACAATATTTTTTGGGATCAAACAGCGATAAGGATATTGTTTATATGAGTTTACATAATAAGCAAATTCCAGAATTATCACTCTTTGTTGAATTAAATGATTTAGCCCAAGCCACTCACTATTTGATTGCTTGTATCATGGAGCTAAGATCTGAATACTCATTCAAGTTGGTTCTTAAGCTTATTCAAGACTACAGATTAAGTCGTTTGTTATGGAACATGGAAAAAAAAGGTATATTACAGATTGAATATACTCGTCCAGTGTCACTAATAATTACGAATCAAATAATTGAATGGAGTTTAGTACAGAACATAGAAAATTATATAGTATTCTGTAAATTACTGTCTAAAAACCTAAATGAGGTAGAAAAATATAGTCCTAAGGAAAGGGGGTTAAAAAGATTAGCATACTGTTGTTTTCTTGCTCTAATACAAGAAGTTAATAAAGTAATACAAGAAGAGGGAAACGAGTATAAATCTGTTCAATTTATTAAACAAATGTGTTTATCTCAAGGTGATCAACAGAATGCTGAAATATTTGCAAAATTAATTGTACATCCTGCGATTAAATCATTAATTATCGAAGAACAAGAAAATGAAGAAGCTTATTTTATTTATTGGGTGACATCTCTATATGAGAGTATTGCTATCGCTTTACTTTACACAATAGATGAACAGTTCTCAGAGTCGTTAATTGAAGAACGGTTTTTACATTTTGTTCAGGCGATTTCATATACGGTAAAACGTAGTGAACGAGCTGAGTTGATAAGAACAGCAAAAGCGAAACTAAGACCTTATAAAGAACATCTAATTAATGTGAAACGATCAAAAGACAAAAAAAAGAAATTTGCTCAGAATCAATTGTCTGGTCTCAAGTTGTATATACGATGTTTGCTGAAATAGTTTTTCCCAATATTGGAGTTGATGAATGAACGAGATGAGTAACATGGATATTTCACCTTTAATTCGCAGCATTGATGCGAAAAACTTTTCTGAAAAAATTCATGGACCAGGGTATTGGCTGGTCTATGATTATCGTAATCAGCAAGTAAAAAAACCTCCCAATTTATGGGGTAAGCTACTTGGACAGACCAAACATTTATCGGACTATTTTGTAAAAACACTTGAAAAGCCATTAGTTGTCAATGATATCAAATTTAAGTGGTCTGAGGGAACTAGCGATATTGGTTTAGATTTTAAGGCAACATTCCAGATATTTGTTGATAGTGAAAACCAAGCTAAATTGCTCATTAAGCAACTGTATCATTCGGAAGGTCCAGCTAAAGCACTTTATGCCATAATCAATAAGCATCTCCATCATGAAATGACATCATTTTACGACGAAACTCGGAAAAGTAATAAAAATTTACTAGCGTTTTTTTATCAAGGGGATTCAGACTCTGGTGAGTCTGTACAATTGGATAATAATGTTTCTCTATCCGTAAGAGAACAACTAGGTTTATCTAAGACACATTTTCGGATAGGATTTCAACTTGAAAATGCACCACCCAGACAAATTGAGGTAGAAAAAATATCTGAACTTAATT
>CAZGWS010000360.1:0-2657 GCA_964528805.1 uncultured Lentimicrobiaceae bacterium
GTTAATCTTCATTACATTTGTTAACGCAATCAATTATATCGGTAAGGATGAGGTTTTTTAACTTGTAATAAATCTTCTTCCCTTTGCGTTTTGACACCAACACTCCCTTATTTTTAAGAATGCTTAAATGATGCGAAACAGTTGCCTGCTCAATGTTAAGCGCATTGTAAATATCAGTAACGCTTAGCTTGTTTCCCTGAGATAACAATTCGATAATCGCTATTCGCATTGGGTGTGAAATGGCACGCAACTTACTCGCCGCCAGTTCAAGCTTATGTACATCAATATCAATTTTGCCCATCATTAATTTTTTTTACAAAACTATAAAATATAATACATATTACACAAACACAAATGCATGTATGTATTTACTTAATAGTATTATTAAACTAAACTATTAATAATGAAAATCAAATATAGGCTTAGTTGTACAAATAAAAAGTGATTATTTGTTATAAATAATTATTTAGAATCGTTAACTTAAAGCAAATAAATATGTTGACTGTTAAGTTATTAACTTCAATTACTTATAAATATATATTGTAAATTAATTTTTTATTAGAGGTGTGACAAGAAATAAAAACAACAATTATTATTAGTTCAAACTACAAAAGAAACTCAATATTTTGAAATTACAGCAATTGTATTTATACTCGTTCTAAATAAATGGTTTGTTAAATAACAAGTACAAATTAATTAAAAAGGCTCGTAAAATTAAATTTAATTCCATCAAAAAGACCTTTATCACTAAGCTTTAGCTCAGGTATAACAAGCAAAGCCATAAACGACAGCGTCATATATGGAGCTCTTAATGTTGAGCCCATATTATGTGCTTTTTCGTCAAGACGATGATAATCTTTTGCCACTTTATATCCGTCGCAAGTTGACATGAGACCGGCAACAGGCAGTGGCAGCACTTTATTGTATGTACCATCAACAACCGAAATTCCTCCACCTTCGGAGATAATAAGATTAATAGCTTTTACGATTTCTTCATCGCTGGTGCCCACAGCAACTATATTATGACTATCGTGTGCCACACTTGATGCTATTGCGCCATTTTTAATATTAAAGTTTTTGATAAATCCAATTGCAAGTTTGGCTTTTTCGTACCTGTTTAAGACAGCAATTTTTAGAATATCATTATCAACATCACTAACTACATTGTTATCTTCTATCTTGTATTTTTCCAGTAGTAATCCGGTAATTAACTGCCCGTCAAATGCTTCAATCACTTTTAATTTATCGCCATTAGGTATCACTTGTAAATCGTTTGCAGTAATTGGTACGGCATGAAAGTTGTTAGGTTGATCTTCGGGTACTGAATCAATATAGGTTTTTCCTTTCTCAGCCACAAGTATGCCATCAATATAAGTCTGTAATATGTTAAAATCATGTAGGTTATCAACTACAATCATGTCAGCCGGATCAAACTGTTGCAATGTGCCAACATCAAGACCGTAATGCTGAACAGGATTTAAAATTACGCTACGCAGAACTTCTAACGGGTCGTAACCTTTATGTATTGCACGTATAATCATTTTATTAATATGACCTTCCACAAGATCGTCAGGATGCTTATCATCTGAGCAAAAAAGTACTTTATCAGAGTGATCTTTCATAAGATCCACAAGTGCATCAAAGTTCTTGGCAGCACTTCCTTCGCGAATTTGAATTTTCATACCAAAGGATATTTTATCCAAGGCCTCCTTCATAGTAAAGCACTCATGATCGGTAGTAACACCTGCCTCTGCATACTTTTTAGCATCACTACCACTAACACCTGGGGCATGACCATCAACCGGTTTATTATGTTTTTTTGCAATTTCAATTTTTTTCATTTCCCAAGCATTGCGATTTATTACACCGGGAAAATTCATCATTTCCGAAAGGTATTTTATCTCCTTCATATTTAATAATTCTTCAATTTCAGCTTCACCAAATTGAAACCCCGAAGTTTCGAAAGGAGTTGCCGGCACACATGCAGAAGCACCAAAATAGAATTTAAAAGGAACCTTATTGCCATTAGAAATCATGTATTTAACACCATCTATTCCAAGCACATTTGCTATTTCATGTGGATCAGAAACTGTTGCCACAGTACCATGAACAACTGCAATTTTAGCAAACTCAGAAGGAATTAACATCGAACTCTCAATATGAATATGTGAATCAATGAGTCCGGGCATGATATAGTAATCTTCATCAACATCCTCTTCTACCAGCTTAGTAATAATTCCGTTCTCAACATGTACAGTACCTTTATATATTTTACAAGCTAATAGGTCGATTATATTACCCGAAAGAATGAATTTATCTTTTTTCATAATGTGCTGTTTTTGAAAATAATATTGCAAAAATAATCAATTTCATTTTATGATATCAATACGTGCTAAGTCAAACAAAAAATATGAATTATTCTATCTAAATTATCATGAAAGACAATGGCACATAATATAAATGGTAAATATTAGGCTTAGCAAAAAGCATGTTTTACCATATACCGTTGAAGCAATGTTTAATAGATATTCATATGCAGATTTGCTCGTTTTTTATATCGGATCAGATTTATATAATCTTGACAAAAGTATTAGCCGGATTGATTATTAGTATTCAATAAATATTAATAGTGAGTAATTAGTATAACATATCATAAT
>CAZGWS010000361.1:0-2623 GCA_964528805.1 uncultured Lentimicrobiaceae bacterium
TGAATTTCCAATGGCAGATGGTAGATTCCGATGGGATTGTTCAAAAGAAAAACCGGAGTTGTATATTTATTCTGTGATAATTGAGGGTGTTAATCATACAAGTAAAATTGTTGTTAACTACTATCATTAAAAGTATTTAATACTTCAACTTAGCAGAAGTGCTTTTTTATTAATAACTAAAGTTTACTTTTGTGCAAATGGAATTTACGTATAGTATAATTGTACATTTGACATATTATTATCACAATGAATAAATTATTTGGAGACAGGAGACTATTTATTATATTTAGCATAACGCTTATTGCAGTTATGGGTGTTGCAAGTCTCACGCCTGCTCTACCAAAAATATCAGTTGCTTTAAATCTTAGCAAAGCTCAGGTTGCGCTGTTGATAAGTGCCTTTACTTTTCCGGGTATTTTTTTAACGCCGGTTGCGGGTATTATGGCTGACAGGTGGGGCAGAAAGACGGTGCTTGTGCCTTCATTGTTTATTTTTGCTATTGCCGGTTTCTCAGGATTTTATATTCATAGTTACAATTATCTTATTCTTCTTCGAGTTCTTCAGGGTGTGGGTGCTGCATCTTTAGGCTCGCTAAACATTACTTTAATTGGTGACTTTTACCGAGGAAAAGATCGCCCGTTGGTAATTGGTTATAATGCGAGCATCTTAAGTTTGTCAACAGCGTTCTTTCCTCTTATTGGCGGACTAATGGCTGGCTTTGCTTGGTATTACCCTTTTTTATTACCATTATTGGCAATACCTGTAGGGTTGTTTGTAATTTTTGGTTTAGAAGAAATTGAATTTGTAGAAACACCAAACTTTTTACCATATTTAAAATCAGTATCTAAGAGTATTTTTAAAAAGGAAGTGATTGCCATTTTTATACTCAGCATACTTACCTTTGTAATTTTGTATGGTGCTTTTCTTACATACATGCCATTTTTATTAAATCATGAGTTTAGTCTGACTGCACCAAAGATTGGTATAGTTTTGTCGCTGAGTTCTTTTTCAACAGCAATTGTGGCAACACAAGTTGGTAAACTTACCGGTAAGTTTGGTAGTGTAAATTTATTAAAAACTGCATTTGTGCTATACCTTATTGTAACATTGCTTATTCCCCATACACATAATTTATATGGTTTTATTGTTCCTATTATAATATTTGGTGTTGCACAGGCGTTAAATATTCCAAGTTTACAAACAGTTTTGACTATCTTAGCTCCAAACGAACAGAGAGGTGTTTTTATGTCGCTTAACGGAATGGTATTACGTATTGGGCAAACCTTGGGACCAATTATAATTGGTATAGGGTTTAAATTTGACAAATTTATTGGAGCATATTATCTTGCAGCGTTTGTTGCAGCAATTGGGTTATTGGTAATATTTACTCTGTTTAAGAATAATTATAAGGGTTTAAATGTAAATAGCAAAAGCTAAAATGAAAAAAATCACTATTTTATTAATACTATTATTTTCTATTTCTTACGGTTTATTTGCGCAAGTTGACAGTACACAATCAGCATTAAATCTTCTTGATGAAATTTCATCAAAAGAGGCTAATAACATAAGTTTACTTCCAAGTAAAATGATATTTACGCAACAGATTTTTTGGGGAAATAATGGCTTAATGCGTAAGCTTAACCGTTTTGAATTAACTCCTGAAAAAAGACAGAAAGAGTTAAAAATTAGAAGGGTAATGCTTGTGGCTCACCAAACTATGGGCTTCGTTACTATGGGTGCAATGTTGTCGCAAATAATTATTGGCGCTCAATTATATAATGGGCATTCTAACTTAAAATCAACACACGAAGTATTAGCGGGAGTTACAAACGTAACATATTTTACAACAGTTTCATTGGCACTATTTGCTCCACCAAAAATGATACCCGATCACAAGGGATATAGCAGTATTAAGGTTCATAAAATATTAGCTATAATTCATATATCAGGAATGATTGCTACTGATATTTTGGGGGACTTGATAGAGTCTCATCCTAATCTTAAACCCTATCATATGGCAGCGGCAATTACTACCTTTGCAGCTTTCTCGGCAGCTATGATTATTATTAAATTTTAGATTTTTATCCCATGATTAAAAAAATTATTATTCTTTCTTTCGTTTTAATAAGTATTAATTGTAAGGCGCAAAATGCAAAATTAATTAAGGTGTATTGCGACAAAGCAAAATCATCAATTACCTATTCAATGAATCACCCTTTACATTCATGGACCGGAGTTAACCACGATGTTACATCATTGATATTAACAGATAAAAATAAAACTATTGTTAAACAAGTAGCTGTTGTTGTTAAGATATCCGGCTTTGATAGCGATAATGCTAACAGAGACTCGCATACAATGGAAGTAACTGAAGCACTAATTTATCCTAACATTACATTTCAAAGCGACTCAATTACACAGGAAAACAATAAGCTGCTGGTAACGGGCAAAATAAAGTTTCATGGTGTTGAGAGGAAGCTAAGTTTTACTGCCAATGAAAAAAAAGTGAAAAAAAAATTGATTATTACAGGTGGCTTTACTGTAAAAATGACAGACTTTAATATTGAACCACCATCATTAATGGCAATGAAAACAGATGACGCAATTAAAATTACTTTTAATA
>CAZGWS010000362.1:0-2622 GCA_964528805.1 uncultured Lentimicrobiaceae bacterium
CAACATATATTACTACATTGCGCCTTATCCCTTATATGTTGTTAAGAGGGATTATAGTGTTATTCAAAGTTTTAATTCCATTTGTTCGTGCTATATATTATTGAGTCCAGTCTAAAAACAAACAAAATCAAAAAAGTTTCTTTTAGTGAAAAAGATAATATGTTGTCCTGTTCTATTACTGAATAATCAATTCATATAAAAAATGTTTTTCACAAAGATACCAATTATTGGTACAAAAGACAAGTCTTCTGGCTTTTTCCTACTTCTCAAATAGCGGTTACAATGATACTAAATAAAAATTTTGTTAGTTTTAATTAATATCTTTGGAGCTAATAAATATTCACATATATGTACTCCAATAAGTTACTATTAAGATATACTCTACCGTTTTTATTTCTTTTTTATTCGCAAATAGCTTTCTGTCAGTGGAATGCCAATGCAGGTCTAATTAATTCGAATATTGTAAATACGAAAATTGAAGTTAGCTCGGGTACAAATAAAGCTGCCATCGTTGATGGTAATCTGCAATCCTATTGGGAATCTACATCACCCTTACCTGAAAATTATATTAAGAATAACAAATTGAATGTATTTTTTAATCATGATAAGTATATCATTAAAAGCAATATTAATAATATAGTAAATGCTTTTGATGGGATTGTTTCGACAAATGCTAAAATAATCGACGGAAAATTTGATATTAGATTTAAAAAACCTGAGCAATTGTATTTGTTATCTGTAAAAATTAATACGGCAGATACAGTATGGATAATTGTGAGTACTTTAAACAAAACGTTGAAATTTAGTTATGTACAATCTGAAAATTATAGTTTGGCAAGTTTTGAATTACCACGTGATAGCGATGTAAAATCGATAAGTTTAAAATGTAGAACACAATTTGAAATATATGAGATTGCAGGATTATCGTCGATACCAACGGAAGATGTTATTTTTGATATGGGTAAAGTAAAACCAATAGGTTGGATTAGCAGTAGGCATTACAATGGTGATGGAGTTGTTTCGATATCGGTACTTATTTCTGATAATAAGGTTGATTGGGTGAAAATAGCTTCGCTCAACCCACTGTCAACCGCATACGTACCACATATTATTAAACCCGAAGTACGTGCCAGATATATAAAAGTGAAATTTGTATTAATACCTCGATTATACCAAAAGGCTAAGTTACTGGAGTTTGATGTTTACGATAGTTACGGACCTTATGGTAAGCCTCAAAAAGCGCAGATGGCTAAAAATACTTACGCTCAATCGTTTGGCATAGTTGCCATTTGGGGATGGGGTTATGATGTTTATTCAGATAGGCTTTCAAATAAACAAGGACCCGGACTTTACATTAAGGTTGCAAAGTTAGCCCGTAATTACCATAGTCTGGATTGGGATATTAAAAAGCCTGGGGATAATCCCGGATATGCTGAAATGAAACTTGGAAAAGGAACGATGGCAAGTGCATGGTTAAACTGGGATAGGGAGTATAGTGTGTGGAAGGCTGTAGGGTATAATATTGATGCTTGTATAATGTTTAATAATCAGTACTTTAACGATACACTTTGGCATAATACCAAAAAAGAGGCAATGTATTATGGAAAGCAATTTGCTCTACATTTTTCAAAAAATACGTCGTTGATAACTATGGTTGAGGTTGGTAATGAGCCATGGGAATACTCAAAAAAGGTTTATCGTAATATACTGGCAGGCATGAGTAAAGGACTGAGCCAAAATGCTGATAGGCTTACAATATTACCCTGTGCTACTCAGGCTTATAGTACAAGTTCTGATCTTGACAATTACATTTCAAATTTTTTAGATTTATCAAATACAAGGTTTATCAGCGGACTTAACACTCACATTTATTCTTATACATTTAATGATAATGGTAACCGCATTGCAGTAAACCCCGAAGATATACGCTCTGAGGTTTGGTCGATAAGTAACCTTCAAAGGTTTTCAGCTGCAAATTTACGAAATATGCCAATTTATGTAACAGAATTTGGATATGATAGTGATGGTGGAGGCGACGACTGCACACATGACGTTTGTATATCTGAGTTTGAACAGGCAATTTATGGAACTAGAATGACACTAATACTTTATAGATTGGGTGTTTCAGAGTTTTACTGGTATTATTACGCTGACGTTGATTATAAATCGTTTATGCATAATAGATCGGGGTTAACATCGTCGTATAGTAAAGGTATGCATAAAAAAATGTTGTTTCATTCGTTTGAGCTGCTTCAGGAGTTATTAGGCAGTTTCTATTTTCATAACATTATTATGGAAAACGACGAAGCTTATGTTTATGCTTTTAGCGATAGCTTGGAGCATGTTAGGAGGGTAGTAGCCTGGTTACCAACGTCTAAAGATCATGCAATTCGGAAGTGGGTGTCGTTTCCTTGTAGTGGAAATATTGATACAATTATTTCTTTGGCAGACAGCAGGGATAATGTTGGGCAGATACCGTATTCAAAGACTGTAAATGGCGATCTTAATATTAGTTTATCAGGGGTGCCGGTAGTAATTTTACTTAAGCCATAATTTTATTGAATCTATAATAAGATATTGTTAAACAGATTGACAGGAAATAGCTGAAGCAAACTTATCTAA
>CAZGWS010000363.1:0-2619 GCA_964528805.1 uncultured Lentimicrobiaceae bacterium
ACGTTAGCCAAAATGTAAAAAAATTACAGAAAACTTATCATGGTTAGTTATATTTGTAAAGAAAATTTGATTTTCTTATCAAAAGAAACTATCTTTGTAAAGAAAATAGAGAAAACTTTACAAATGGAGATAAAATGTTAAAGAAATTACCAATAGAAAAGGATATTGAAACAAAAAAAGTTTTAAAAAAACTTGCATCAGCTCATCGTGCATTGGCAGAATTAAAAGGTGTAGTTTCTACAATACCGAATGAAAACATTTTGATTAATACATTAGGATTGCAAGAAGCAAAAGATAGTTCTGCAATAGAAAATATTATTACAACACACGATGATATTTATAAAGAAGAATTAAATCTTGACGGCTTTAAATCATTGAATGCCAAAGAAGTTCAAAATTACATTTCAGCACTAAAAAAAGGTTTTGCTTTAATATCGAAAAAAAAGATATTAACAAACAACGATATAATTGAAATACAATTTGAATTAGAGAAAAACAGAGCAGGTTTCAGAAAACTTCCCGGAACTGCACTAAAAAATGCAACAACAGGAGAAACTGTTTATACTCCGCCACAGGAATATTCTGAAATAATAGACTTGATGACAAATCTGGAACAATTTATCAATGATGATACAATGTCAGATTTTGACCCATTGGTAAAAATGGCTATAATTCATTATCAGTTTGAAAGTATTCATCCTTTTTATGATGGGAACGGAAGAACAGGTAGAATTATAAATGTTCTTTATCTGGTAATGAAAGATTTATTGAATTTGCCTATTCTGTATTTGAGCCGATATATAATTTTAAACAAGGGAAGTTACTATAAATTGTTGCAAGAAATACGAGAAACTGATAACTGGGAAAATTGGCTGTTATTTATGTTAAACGGAATTGAGCAAATATCAAAAGAGACTATTGAATTAATAGGAAAAATAAGAGATTTGATATTTGAATATAAAAATATACTTCGTAATAATTATAAATTTTATAGTCAAGATTTATTAAACAATTTATTTAAACATCCTTATACAAAGATAGAATTTATAGAACGAGATTTGAGTGTTTCCAGAATAACAGCAGCAAAATACCTAAATGAATTAGCAAAGGATGGATTATTAAGAAAAGAAAAATTAGGAACAGGAAATTATTATATCAATGAAAGATTAATGGATTTATTAACAATGAAATAAAAAACACTTTGGCTAACACTGTATATAAGGCATTGGGCAATAAGTGGTTAAATTGAATATTATGAATATAAACAAACGGTATAGTAAATTGAAAGTTAGGTATTCCAAAACGCCCAACGCCTCATATACTTGACCGTTACCGCCAATTAAAACAAACGGGATTAGACATCATAAAAATTGAATAAAGTTTGATACATTTGTAAAAATGTGAGACACTGTCTCGCAAATTGATAGATATGGATAAACTAATTGAAAATAAAGATTATAATGAACTGATTGAAAAGATTGGTTCTGTTTATAATAAAGCAAAAAACAATGTGATTTCTGCTGTAAACGTAGAGATGCTTACAGCCTATTGGGAAATTGGAAAACATACGATTGAATTTGAACAAAAAGGGAAACTAAGGGCAGAATATGGAAGTGAATTATTGCTAAAGATTTCTAAAGATTTAAAATTACGATTTGGAAAAGGTTTCAGTCGAACCAATTTGTCCTATATGAGACAATTCTACATTAAATATCCAAAAAACGAGACAGTGTCTCACAAATTAACTTGGTCGCATTATTTTGAATTATTAAAAGTAGAAGATGATTTAGCAAGAGAATTCTATCAAAATCAAGCTATTTCTGACAATTGGACGGTTAGAGAATTACAACGACAAAAGAAAACCGGATTATTTCAACGATTAGCACTAAGCCAGAACAAAGAAAAGATATTAGAGTTAGCTAAGAAAGGGCAAGTAATAAATTCAGAATCTGATTTAACAAAAGACCCATATGTGTTTGAATTCCTTGGCATTCCTGAAAAATCAGAATATTCCGAGAATGATTTAGAAAAGGCAATAATAAATAATCTTCAAACCTTTTTACTTGAATTAGGGAAAGGGTTTGCATTTGTCGGAAGACAACAAAGGATTACTTTAAATAATCGACACTATTATGTTGATTTAGTATTTTATCATACCAAATTAAAGTGTTTTGTTCTTATCGATTTAAAAATTGGGGAAGTTGAATATGAACATATTGGTCAAATGAAACTGTATCTTGGATATTATGAAAAAGAGATAAATGATGCAAATGATAATCAACCAATAGGGATAATTTTATCAGAAGAAAAAGATGAAATAATGGTTGAATATTCAATGCTTAACGATAAAGCAAAATTAATTGTATCAAAATACCAACTTTATCTACCAAATGTAAATGAGTTGAAATCAAAAGTAAAAGAAATAATAGAGAAATAAAAGGCGGTAACAATGCATATAAATCATACCGCAAGTTGTTGTAAATTTGAAAGTTGTGTTTTTTAAATTAAACTTTATTGTAACTTGAAAAGATACGTTTTCAAAGTGCGGTACGCTTCATATGCTCACCGTTATGCTTCATGCTAGAAGAAGAAAAATCACAAAACAAATAAAATGTTGAA
>CAZGWS010000364.1:0-2615 GCA_964528805.1 uncultured Lentimicrobiaceae bacterium
GCTTGGAATATAATGCGCCCTGGGCGCTTATTTTAGCCCTTTGAGGGCGTCACCCGATAAGCCTCCGGCTCTGCCGGAGGTAATTTAACTGATGGGTGTCTTATTTTTTCTCAGTACATCCGGAGGCCAATACAAAAAGTATTGGCCTCCGGTTTTCAAGCTACTGGACTGGTTGACCCAGGGTATTAACGTTGTAACTACCTGATATTATTCCAGTGCCTGACCAAACATCGAAGACATTAAAGCTGGCATTAAAAGTTGATCTATGGAGTTGGATATCCGCGCCACTGTTACCGGTGATTCGGTTGTTTGTTAAAATTGGTGAGCAATAATACATGTGCGCGCCATAACCGGTATTATTAGTAATAATATTTCCCGTTATCGTGACAGTAGAGTTTACAAGGTAACGGCATTCAATGGCATTGCCATTATTTCCCGTTATGGTATTTCCTGATACAACCGGAGTAACATCTCCGTTACCTCTCAAAGAAATACCAACACCATAGGAATCGGTAATGACATTGCCCGTGATAATCGATGAGCCATTACTGCTTATACTCCCCCAGGATATACCTGTAAACCGGTTGTTGGAAATGATCGCATCTCCAAGATATACAGTAATCCCATAATTGGCATCATTAAAAATATTGTTTTTAATGATGTGATTGTTGCCAGCTGTGATATAAATACTTCGATACAAATGATTAAATGTATTGTTTTTCACGGTAATATTTACAGAATCATTTATATGTAACCCGTTTCCAAAAAAACCTCCGGAAGGTGATCCGTCACCTAAAAATGTAAAACCTGAAATTTCGACATTTTGTAATCCAACAACAGCAATTACATTGGTTGCTGGTGTGTTATAATGAGATATTGTCGTGATATTTCTGCCCGCACCGCGCAAATGCACATAACTTTTCATTTGTACATTTCTCAACAAGTATTTTCCGGGCATTACATCGATAACATACGGGTTATCTATTGTAGGTTCAATGGAGGCTAGTGCTTCCTGTATTGTTGTAAAATCTCCACCGCTTTCTGCTACGATAATTTGTTGCTCAACCGCATTTGCTGACAACGAAAGCAGCGCAAATATCGATGCAATCAAAAACGTGACCCTGGCTTGATGTGTTTTCATTTTTCACCTCTAATGTAATGTGTTTTTTTACTTAACATCTTAATATGGCAATAATTATTAACTATCAACTGATTAATGGGTGTCTTTTTTATGCCGGTTGGTAGTAGGGCGTTGAATCCAGGCAGGCCTGGTTTTTGCGGGGAGTTGGCATCCGTTCCTCCTTCATTCCTTATAGAAAGTATGTCTTGCAATCTAACGAGACTTGGACTGGATGTCAACTGATTGATGGGCGTCTCATTTCTTTTCTATTAATTGATGGGTGTCTTATTATTTGTTTTCTAGGAGGTTATTAATTGATGGATGTCTTGTTTTGCGTCTTGTTTTGCGTGTTTTATTTACTTTTTTATAATAATTTATTTTTGTTTAGCTGTAACGCTGTTATGTAAATAATAAATGCACGACCATTATGTGTAATAAACCATTCGTCGTTTTTATTTTCAACTAAATCCCAATTTGCTAGAAAATTCATATAATCAGAAAATTCCCACTCTTTAAAAAAATCAGGATTGTCTTTTTTAGTGTCTTCAAAAATCCCATTCAATGTTTCTGCGTCAGATTTACCCTCCGTTTGAACAGAAAGATATTCAAGAAGTTTAATTTGTGACCCAAATATATTGTAATAAATTTTTTCAAATGCATTTGATATTTGCTGCTGAGCTAAGTTTTTTACAAGAATATCTATTTTTTCATTATCATTGTTTATTTCAAGCAATTGAGACTGTATTTTTTCTTCAACTTTACTCCTTAATCCTGTTGGATCAACAGGAATTAAATGTTGCAGGTCTTGTTGTTTATTTGCATCAGGTTTGACGGGTTGCTTTCCTTCAAAAAATTGAACTTCTGTGTCGCCATGCTTGGCTGATTTTATACTGCCACTAAAAATATCGCCAAGTTTACCTTTGAGTATAAAAATACTAATAAGCATAACAAGCGGCCATGCAATATATTTTAGTAGTTCAATGATGAATTCTTTATTATCCACAATAATTTACCTATGATGCATAACGTCTAAGAATTTATACCGCGTACCCAGTTTAGTATGGGGTATAAGTGTTTGTTAAACTATGCCGCCTCTACTGGGATAGCAGACTATGGGGATTGTATTGAAAGCGGTGAGGCTTGTCGAAGGGTGATAACAATGTCTATTTTTCCTTGCTGTTGACTGGAGGAATACGTCACTTTTATTTCATATTATGCTCTTGCTATTCACAGAATGGTCAAATTAAAGAAGAGTTTTTGCCTTCGCGATCCCCCCACTCTTTGCGGCTAAACATAAATCAGTGGTGATGCTCCATATTGTGCTGAGTGTCGTTATTTTCCTGCGAATGATGATGGCCACCAGCAAAGTGTAGCAATGGTGGGCTGATGGTCCAGACACCAAAGGCGATGATCAGCAAGGCAGCAATATTGCGTACAGCAGCCTTTTGTATCCAGGCCTTGAATTGCACGGCAAAAACACCCGTGAGCAACATAA
>CAZGWS010000365.1:0-2611 GCA_964528805.1 uncultured Lentimicrobiaceae bacterium
TATTACTTTGAAGACATTATTTTATGAAAAAGGCTGTAAGTTTATTATCATATTAGTCTGATAGGTTAATTTTATAACCTATAATAATACTTCGTAACCTTTGTTTCTATTGTTGCAATATTATTTACTAACAAATGTACTAACTTTAAGCGATATGGAAAAAAGCTACGCTATTGTAATTCTGAATGTGAAGTATTTTTTATTAGGATTAATTGTCTTTTTTTGTGTTGATGTATATTCGCACTATCCTGAAAATGCTACTTTTCTGTTAACATGGTAGTGTCAACCCTATGAAATGTTGGCAAAACGATAACCGTGAATTGTATTTATTTTTTATGGGACAACAATGGATTTTATTGATTATGATATTTAATTAACTGTTTATACGTGAAGTAGTTAATGAGTATAACTAAACCGAAGCTTTATGAAGAACAAAAGATACTATTTAACCCTTATTTATATTCTGTTTTTTTTAATTGGTCATGCCCAAGACGAAGCTAATATATGGTACTTTGGACAACATGCCGGTCTGGATTTTAATAGTGGAACTCCGGTTGCACTCACTGATGGTGCCTTAGACACACGGGAAGGTTGTGCTGCAATTTCAGATAATAATGGAAATTTGTTGTTCTATTCAGAAGGCACAACCATTTGGAATAAGAACCATCAGATTATGGATAATGGAACGGATCTTAAGGGTAGTTATACTTCAACTCAGTCAGCGATTATTGTCCCGAAGCCGGGATCCGGTAACCTTTATTACATTTTTACTGTTCCGGCAGAATTTTTATCTACTGATTCTATGTTCTATTCAGTTGTTGATATGAATCTCAGTGGTGGGTTAGGGAAGGTTATTGATAAGAATATTTTCCTTTCTAAGCCGGTAACAGAAAAGGTAACTGCCGTTGTTCATGCAAACGGGTTGGATATTTGGGTTGTCAACCATGAAAGGGAAACAAATACTTTTAACTCTTTTTTAGTCTCGTCAGTTGGTGTGAACCCGGTTCCTGTTGTTAGTAACGTTGGGACGATACATTCACTTCCTACAGATAACTTCCAAGGATATTTAAAGGCCTCACCAAACGGTGAGTTTATTGCATATGCTATAACGGGTCCGTTGAATTTAGTTGAGCTGTTTAATTTTGATAACATGACAGGGATAATATCAAATCCAATTACCATTAGTGGTTATTCTGATCCATATGGATTAGAGTTTTCTCCTGATGCATCAAGACTTTACATTGGGGCAAAAGGTCAACATCAGATTATTCAGTTTGACCTTACTGCAGGATCACCAAATAATATTATAAATTCTGCAACCGTAATTCGTGAAAAAGCAAATGAATATTATGGCGCATTGCAGATTGGACCGGATCAGAAATTATACGTTACCCTCGATGATGATAATTATTTAGGAGTTATCGATAGTCCAAATAGTCTGGGGACGGCATGTAATTATATCCCCGAGGGGGCATACCTTGGTGGGATGAAAGGACACCTCGGGTTACCCGACTTTGTCCAAAGCTATTTTTCTGTAGATATTATTTATCAAAACGAATGTTTTGGCGACACCACATTTTTCGAATTATCAACCTACTCATCAGTTCAATCAATCACATGGAATTTTGGCGATCCAGCCTCTGGATCAAATAATACATCTACAGACTTTTATCCGGGTCATGTTTTCACTTCATTCGGAAACTATACAGTAACTGCAAATATTATTTTAACAGATGGTACCTCTAAGGTTTCTACAGTAAACGTTACTATATATGATTTTCCACAGGTTAACCTCGGAAATGACACCACTTTATGCAGCACAACGAATATTATACTTGATGCTGGTTCAGGATTTGTTAATTTTTTATGGAATACAGGTGAAACAACACAGACAATCACAGTGAACAGCCCTGGTTTTTATGATGTGATTGCAAGCACTGTTCATTGTTCATCGTTTGACACTATTTATGTCGATTTTCAAAGTTCTGCGACAGTATCTGCTGGATCTGACGAGTCGGTTTGTCAAAATGAGCCGTTTGACTTTGCAACATCAAATGTACAACCATCTGTAACTAATGAAGATTCCATACGGTGGATAGGTGGCAGCGGTGCGTTTAGCGACCCAACAATATTATTTCCAATTTATTCACCTGAAATAAATGAATTGGGAACCTTAACGCTTTCGTTGGTTGCCTATCAATCTTTACCTTGCTTAAACGATACTTCCTCTATGGTTCTCACAATTGATTCTATTCCTGTTGCCGATTTTGACGTTCTTCCATCAAGTCAGACTTGTATAGACAGCCCTGTTAATTTTAGAGGCAACAGCACTACCAATATTATCGATTGGACTTGGAATTTTGGAGATGATACGCTCACATTTAATGGACAAAATGCAGTTCATAGTTATTCTATTCCTGGTAATTACGTGGTCACCCTGATTGTTACAAACTCTAATAATTGCATTGATACTGTTACACATAATGTTATAGTAAATGAACTACCACTTGTTAATTTTTTTAATACACCAAACGACTCAATATGTATAGATGAAACAATTGCCTTCACTGATAACAGTTCACCAAATGTAATTTCCTGGAGTTGGAGTTTT
>CAZGWS010000366.1:0-2596 GCA_964528805.1 uncultured Lentimicrobiaceae bacterium
ACACAGATAAAGAGATGTTTACAAATATTTTGTCATTTTTTATGAATTAATCAGTTAAATCACTGTTTACTAATTAGTAATACAGATAAAAAATACGATAAATATCACTAAGAAAATATCATAATGAAAACACAAAAATCATCAAAAGGACTATTAGGAACAGGCGTTATAACTGCTATAGCCGCATCTTTATGCTGCATCACTCCTGTGTTGGCACTAATATCAGGGGCATCGGGTATTGCTTCATCATTTACGTGGATGGAGCCGTTCAGACCATATTTAATTGGCGTAACCATTCTTGTATTGGGCTTTGCTTGGTATCAGAAACTTAAAAAACGTACTCCCGAAGAAATTGAGTGTGCCTGTGAAACTAATGAGAAACCATCATTCTGGCAATCACGTAAGTTTTTATTTATTATTACCATTTTTGCTTTGGTAATGATTGCCTTCCCGTATTATTCTCCAATATTCTATGGCGACAATAAAAAAGAGGTTGTTTATGTAGCTACTTCTAACATTGTAACCCTTAACATGGATATTGAGGGAATGACATGTCCTGCTTGTAGCAGTCATATAAAACATGCTGCCTATGAGGTAGATGGCGTAATTGATGCTAAAGCCGATGATAAAACCGGAAAAGCTGTTGTTAAATTCGACAAGTCAAAAGCTTCTGCCGACAATATTATAAAATCGATTAATGCCACAAGTTACAAAGTGGCTAATCACAAAATTATAGAGTAATTACTAACTCCCATTCATTTGTTAATAATATAATAATTAGAAAAATGGAAATTGTAAAATTTGAAATATCGGGCATGACCTGCGATGGCTGTGCCACCAGCATCGAGAAGAAGTTAAACACAGTTGATGGTATCATCTCAAATAAAGTAAGTTATAATGATAAGCAGGGAGAGTTCACCTTCGATCAGAAAAAAATATCAAAAGAAAACATAAAGCAGTTAATTGATAGCGAAACACATTATAATATTGTGCGTGAGATAAAAAATAACATTACTGAAATTAGCACCTACGATCTTATTATCATCGGTGGAGGTTCAGCAGCTTTCTCGGCGGCTATTGTTGCCGAAAACCTTGGGTTAACAACACTGATGGTAAATGCCGGACTCGATTTTGGAGGCACCTGCGTTAATGTAGGCTGTGTGCCATCAAAAAATCTCATCCGTGCAGGTGAAGCGGCTTTTAATGCTACACATTCAAACTTTAAAGGCATTGTTCCTCATGGTGTTGATATTGATTTTATCCAAGTTATTAAAGATAAGAATAAGTTAGTCGCCTCCCTTCAGCAAAAAAAGTATATAGATGTTGTAAGCGATTTTAAATTTCTCACTATGGTACTAGGCTGGGCAGAGTTTATTGATACTCATACTATCATGGTTGATGGCAATCGTAAATACAAAGGTTTAAAATTTATTGTAGCCACCGGGGCAAGCACTAATATTCCTGATATACATGGGATTAATGATGTCGATTACCTAACTAATATTTCTCTGTTTGAATTAGAGAAACAACCAAAATCAATGATAGTATTAGGAGGTGGTTACATAGCTCTTGAGATAGCTCAAGCCTACCAACGCCTTGGCACAAAGGTTACTGTACTACAACGCTCACCGCATATACTTTCAAAACAAACTGGCGATATTGCCGAAGAGCTTAGCACGCATTTAATAAAAGAGGGACTCAACATTCAAACCGGAATAAAATTTATAAGTGTATCACAAAATACCGAAAATATAAAAATACTTGCCGAGCAAAATGGCAAAGCTGCTACTTTTGAAGCCGAGAAAATTTTGGTTTCCACCGGAACAAAGCCAAACACAATGAAGCTTTCCGTCTCTAAAATAGGACTCGAAGTAACTAACACCGGACATATTAAAGTTGACAAACACTTGCAGAGTAACATCCCAAATATTTATGCTGTCGGCGATTGCATTAACACGCCGGCGTATGTATATACAGCTGCCTATGAAGGTAGAACAGCAGTAGAAAATGCTTTTTCAGGAACAAATAAAAACGTTGACTTTTCTTCGTTACCATGGGTTGTCTTTACTGATCCACAAGTTGCAGGTGTAGGTATTGATGAGGATGAAGCAGCCAAAAAGGGCATAAATTTTGAAGTCTCAAAAATTGGATTAAAAGACATCCCGCGAGCCATAGCGGCAAATGACATGCGTGGATTTATTAAACTGATACGCAACACCGAATCCGACAAACTCATCGGCGCAAGAATTGTTGCTCCCGAAGGTGGTGAGCTGATACAGCAACTGAGTATGGCAATAAAATATGGTATATCAATAAAAGAACTATCAGAAAATTTGTACCCCTATTTAACTATGAGCGAAGGCATTAAACTCGCTGCCATAACTTTTGGGAAAGATGTGTCAAAGCTAAGCTGCTGTGCAAGTTAAACAAATACAGTTGCATGTTAGAATCTCAAAATTTATACAACAGATTATAATAATGCTCGGTTTCGATATTCGTATTACCAAAGCTACATTTTACTTTTGCCGATTTGATTGTTACGGTACTGAGAAACATTATCTTAGTGTTTTTTATTTTCCTCAAAAATAGTTAATAT
>CAZGWS010000367.1:0-1425 GCA_964528805.1 uncultured Lentimicrobiaceae bacterium
TCCTTGCAGCAAGTCTCATTGCAAGCGTATGTCTTAGAATATGAACGCCGGTCTTGTCGATACCTGACAGCTTCAATAACCTTTTGACTGCCGTATATACATTGACCCTGCTGATCGGCTTTCCGCTCCGGCTGACAAAAACAAGATCGTCATCTTTATAATGCCTGATGTCGTTCAAATATCTAAACTCCTCATCTATGATGTCTTTTTTGATGTATATTGGTGCCTGTTTGTCGCCTTTGCCGATAATCATAATCTTATAGAATGATTTATCGATGTCTGAGGTTGACATATCCCTATAACTGATGTTTGTTGTCTCGCTTACTCTGGCTCCGCTGTATAACATCAGTTTGATCATCATTGCATTACGAAATGCAATGAAACTCTTCCGTTTACTCTTTTCCTTTTCTAAAGTATCCATTAGTCTTGTTACTTGCTGCTCGGTGAGGTATGAATGCTGTCTCTTTGGTACTTTTATGTTAATCTTTTTGAATACATGATTAAAATCGTATCCATCACTGTCGTTATCAGATATGAAGTTGAAAAATGACTTTATAACTTTCAAATGTGTTGCTTCTGTGTTTTTACTTAGAGTTTCACGTTTCTTGCCAAGATAACTGTTGATAAAAAGCCTGTTTATGTTTTTTATATCCAATTCATCTGCATAACCGTTAGCATAATCAATAAATGAATTGATTATGCTGCTATACAGTCTTATAGTGCTGTCTTGGCATCCGTTTACCCTAAGATTCTCTGTATATTTGACCAACCAGGCAACCAAACTGTCGGTTATATTTCCCTGTTCAAGTTTCATTTTCGCCCTCTGTTTGTTTTTGATAACAATACAGTACGTATTGTTATTTGTTTTATCCGATCTAAACAACCACCTGTGTAAAACAACGCCTCTTTACATTCGAAAGTATTGTCATCTTTAAAAACTGTTTCAGTCTCTTTAATCACCATACAGATATAATAAGCGTATTTTTACAAAAATCAAGAGATATACCATTGACTTTTTGGATTTATGTCTTACTATATATAGTAGTTATGATATAATTGTCAAACAAGGAGGTGTATTTATGGCTGAGAAGACTAAATGGCAAAAAATAGGCGAGTTAGCAGTCAAACAGACAAAAGACAACAGAAAATATCTTACCGGCAAAGCCGTTAGCGGAAAATACGAACTTTGCATAACAAAAAATACCAAAGCAAAGGATAATACTGATTATATTTTATATAAAAGAGCATTGGAGGCATAAATGGGTAGTAGTTTTAATTTGTTTGCATTTGCGGGCATTACAAGCATATTAATTATGATTGTAGGTTTTGTCATCTGGATAATGGGGCTGATAGACTGTCTTAAGCGGGACTTTGAAAAGTCAACAGACAAAATCATTTGGATATTGGTTATATTGTTTCTAAACG
>CAZGWS010000367.1:1525-2595 GCA_964528805.1 uncultured Lentimicrobiaceae bacterium
GAGGTAATCATGAGTGAATTAGACGCATTGGATAAGATTTCCGAGACAAACGGAGAAAAACTGGAGTTTATCAATAAGAGAATAGATATACTCCAAAAAAACATCACCAGGCTTAAAATACTTTCGCCTTTATATGATAGTGAGGTGCAGGGAGGCAGAGAGAGCGATGTTTATAGCCATATCATCAACAAGGCAATTGAGTATTTCTATAAGAGCGAAGAAGTAAAAAAGAGGCTGGATAATGTCTGATAGTAATACAGATAAGATTATCGGCCGAATTGTGAGCTGGTAATGGTCAAATTGCTAAAGGTAGATATCTCAATTACAATACGTAGAATATTCTTAGCTGTTCTACTTTGACTACAGCAGTTATCTACTCTGCGAATACATAAGTAGGAAATTAATTTAATAAAGAAATATTGAGCGGTAAGAAAAGAAATGGAAAAGCAGCAAGATCTCATATATCTGGAGATTGGTTTTTAACTGACATGTAAAATATTATGCTGAAATGAAAATATACAGCAAATAGGGGGTTAAATGCGAGTATTTTTCTTAGGTTCCGGAGCAAGTGCAGCTTTTGAAGAGCTACCTACAATGAGCAATTTCTTTCTAAAAAAAGATTTTGAAAAATCAACCAGATGGTTAGCGTTAGATCTGTTTATTAAGGAAAATAAAGAGATTTTTGAAAATAACAATAGTAACACTAATGATGATAAAGAATCTAATTATCTGAATATCAATCTTGAAAAGGTGTTTAACTATTTATCCATTACTTCTAACCCGCCAGCCAAATCTTATTTTTCATCAGATGCAAGTGCATGGTTTTTTGACAAAAGATATAGTTCTGATGAAAGAATACAAGAAGTTATGAAATCTTTAAGGGAATCTAAATTTAATTTCCCCTACCTAGGGAGTCTTAAAGATTTCACCGATAGCATAAATTGTCAGTTAAATGAGTATATTAATTATCGCCTGAGCAGCAGGGATCCGAAAAGATCTAATGAAAAAGTTAATAAGTTCCTATGCAGTTTGAAACCTGACGATTCTATAATTACAACTAATTATGATGT
>CAZGWS010000368.1:0-2570 GCA_964528805.1 uncultured Lentimicrobiaceae bacterium
ATATTGCATGCCCAGTAACAGCAGGAGGGCCAGCCCCATGGAGCCTCCCATCTCCCACCACACTTCGCCAATCAGACGATTGTAAAATGCATCGTTGTATTCCAGCTTCACGCTGCCCAGCAATTCTGTGGTACGCGGTGAAAAGATCGGCATTTCTGTACGAAAAAGTGTACGAAAAGGGACAGCCTTGTGTTTTACCCTGTTGCGGCGTTCAATCACCCGACCATCCAGCAGGGAAATTTTCAGGCTCAACACAACAGGCTCGTGCCAGGTTGAATCCTTCAGTAAAACAAGCTGGTTTAAAATTTCGCCCAACCGGACTTCATCATTCTCATCCACTGCCGCTTCCAGCAACTGCGTGTATGGCGTTATCAACAATTCAGCTTTGGTTTGTTCGGCTGCTTTTAGTGCCGGTGCGGTCACAAAGACCCAGTGACGAACAATCACTGCCATACTCAAAACCACTATGACAATCATAGCCAGCGATACACGGGTCGTCAGACGTGAAAACATATTATTCATGGCGTCTGGATATTTTCATCGACACAACATTCATCGTCACTTTTGAACGCCGTAATGCTGGCAGATCAAAACCGGGAAGTTATTGCGTGCACGCTCCTCAGCAATGAATATCACAACGGGCACATTGTCTGCCGATAATGTTTTTTCCACACTGATCACTCGTGTCTCGACAAACACGCCGTCGATGTCGCTGTCATTTTTATCCACATGATTAGCAAGCTCCTGCGCAAAACCCTTGTCTCCATTCTGAACAAACGACAATTGTGCTTTTTTGTTGTTAACCTGCTTTTCCCGAAAGTGATTATCCGTTACCACAACTCGTGGAAAAACCAGAATAACAATATCCATTCATCGTTTTTCGATTTCGTCCGCACGCAGATTACTGCTGACAGCAAGGCCAGGCAATAACCATGTGACATATTGTGAATGTTATTTTTATCCTGGACACTATTTCCTGAAGTGCACCTGACTACACATTCCCGATCACAGCGACGAACGGCGACATCGGCGTGTGAAATCTAAAACCGACACTTTCATAATAGCTGTCTGTTCAATTTTGACAAATGTGTTTTATCATTGGCATCAACAACCTGCTCCCGAGTTTTCACAAACCGCTTCTTGCTAGTTTTTTCGGCAACAAATGTAAAAACCTGAATCACGACAAAAACTCACAACGATTGAAAACACTCCCTGACATTAGCTCACCCTGTTACTTTTTTTCACCCACAAAAAAAGGGCCCGAAAGCCCTTTTTTAACACAACACGGAATGTCGCCAACAAATTCAGACGATAGCAGCCTGCGCTGCGGCCACAGCCACTCCACTTTTAACAGGCGCACCCATATCGGTGAGCACGGCATCCAGTGCGCCCAGGCAAAACATGACATTTTTGGCATTGGCGGCGTGACCCATGAGGCCAATGCGCCAAACTTTGCCCGCCAACGCACCCAGGCCTGCGCCAATTTCCAGATTAAAATCATTCAGCAAACGTCCACGTACAGCAGCTTCGTCTACGCCATCGGGGATGGTCACAGCATTGAGCTGCGGCAAACGCGCCGCCTCGGGCACTACAAACGATAGTCCCATGGCCTCAATACCGGCACGCAAAGCCAGATGATTCGACTGATGACGAGCCCAGGCATTTTCCAGCCCTTCTTCCTGCAAAATCACCAACGCCTCGTGCAAACCGTAAAGTCCGTTAACCGGCGCAGTGTGATGGTAAGCACGTTTGGCACCCGCACCCCAATACCCCATCACCAGATTCAGATCGAGAAACCAGCTTTGCACTGCCGTCTTGCGATTTTTGATGCGCTGCACGGCGGCGTCGCTGAAACTCACTGGCGACAAACCCGGCGTGCATGACAGACATTTTTGTGTACCCGAATAAATAGCATCTATATTCCATTTGTCTACTTTGATAGGCGTACCGCCCAGCGAAGTGACGGCATCCACGATAGTCAGGCAATCATGGGCGTGAGCAATTTTCACCAGTGTCGCCGCATCGGACTGCGCACCCGTGGACGTCTCGGCATGCACAAAAGCCACGGTGCTGGCCTCGGGATGTGCCTTCAGCGCTTCTTCCAGTTTGTTGGGGTCCACCGGCATACCCCATTCGTCTTCCACCATGATCGCTGTAGCACCAATGCGTTCCACATTTTCTTTCATGCGGCCACCGAAAACACCGTTCTGGCAGACGATAACCGTATCGCCAGGCTCGACCAGATTCACAAAACAGGTTTCCATACCCGCCGAGCCGGGCGCTGACACTGGAATGGTCAACTCGTTTTTGGTCTGAAAGGCGTATTGCAGCAGCGTTTTCATTTCATCCATCAGCGCCACAAATTTGGGGTCCAGATGGCCAATGGTGGGACGCGCCATGGCATTCAAAATACGCGGATGTACATCTGAAGGGCCAGGGCCCATGAGGGTACGCACGGGAGGAATGAAAGTGGAAATATTTTTGTCTGTGGTCATCATCAAGTCTCTTTAATTCAGTGTGATATTAAGGTGTGTCCACAATACCTTATTGTAAGGAACGTGCACGTTCCC
>CAZGWS010000369.1:0-2562 GCA_964528805.1 uncultured Lentimicrobiaceae bacterium
ATATCTCTACTTTAGTTGTTACAAAAGCTCTTGTCTTTCTCCAAAAACATTATTTGCACTCTACATAAGATCCGAAACAATATTCACGGAATTACACTTGTTTGCCTGACATAATAGGCAGATCCGCACAAAAAGACTCCTGATACCTTTTTGCGGTGGTTGTAAAAATCCAACTATTTATTTAAACGAGACTATTAAGAAACAATGATGCACCTAGTATCAATAGAATAATGCCGACAATCTTTGTTAGTTTTTTCTCGTCTAACTTATTAGCTACAATAGAAGAAAGGTATGCTCCGAATATCCCTCCGAGTATCCCGACAAGAAGATAGTCAATTCTAAATGGAGAATACAGGAAATGTGCTGTGGCGCCGAATAGAGCAATAAAAACCATAATTAAAACGGATGTTCCAATCGCCTCGTGGGTATCATATTTTAATAAGAAGATTAAACTAAACAGAATCATCAACCCTCCGCCAGCTCCGAAGATTCCGGCAATAAGCCCTATTGCAATTCCAGCCACTATTACATAGCTTGTTTTTATTTCTTTAATCTTTTCTATTTTCTTATTCTTCCGTCGATATATTGAGATACCCATGCCGAAAATTCCTATTCCCATAGCCCATGTTAAGTTGGTTTGTGGTATGTATTGAGAGAGATAGCTTCCAATAACCACAAACAAGATGGCAGTTAAAATCAGTGGTGACGATTTTTTTAGATTTAAGTTTTTATTTTTGTAAAACACTACGCTTGCTGTGGATGATGCAAAAATGTCGATTGCCAACGATAGCCCTATTGCATTGTATGGAGATATGCCGAGAAATATTATCATAATGGGCGCGGCGAACATCACTGCGCTGGCACTTAGCAAGCCTGTTATGAGCCCGGCACCAAGTCCGGCAATTAAAAGTATTAAAATTTCATAAATCATGACTGAATTTATATATTCAATATATTAAACTTTTCTTTTTGTTCCTAATAGAATACTGACTACCAAAACACTTAAATATACATAAGAAATCACTGGGCAAATGTTATTCCACCTGTATTATTTTATCATAAAAAAATCGCCCGATGCAAATTAAAACGACTTTTGCAAAAACGTAAATTACGACGTGATTATAATTTTGGACAGTTTTCTAAATTATGTAAAAAACAAAAAAGCTCCCAGAACGCTTCTTTATATCTATAATCTCTGATAAAGAGTTCTCTGTTTAAATGGTGGCAATTATCGTACAAAAATGGCATAGTATCATCTACAGGTTATGGCCCTATCGTCTAACGGCTAGGACAACGCCCTTTCACGGCGTAAATCGGAGTTCGATTCTCCGTGGGGTCACAAATTAAAACTTGTTCGAACGTAAAAACAATCTGTAATTCGAACCTGTTTCGAATATTGCTACGGGAGCAATTCTTTCAGACCGTCCGCACTAATGGTGTAGGAGCGTACAAAAGAATCGTCCACATGAGCATAGAGCACGCCTTCGCCGTGTTTTGTTTCAATGAATTGACTGACGAAAGTAATAGTCTTTGCGTCTGCATCTCGAATGAGTGGTTTATCCGAAACCCAGTCGATGCGACCATTTTCATAATCATAAACAAAGAGTCCTATAGAAAATGTTCTGTAGACTGTTTCCTTGCCAGCTGAGCTCGCCTCGCGACCGTTCATAAAACCAAGAAGTTTCCCTTTGCCAACATCTATGAACTCGTGTGACATAAGAGGTCCAGGCGAAGCATGTTCTGCAATCCATGGAATTTTGTGGTCAGCCGGATGAAAAACAGTCTCTCCCCATTGCCAAGGTTTGGACATATCCTCTGCAATAGCGACACGTACAGTTGAAAATGAGGTGCTTCCTTTTTCTCCACTCGTTTCATAAAACGGGTCGCAACGTAAATCATTAGATTCAAACAAATTAAGCCGTACTCCTGCTTTGTTAAGCGGTGCGATTGATAGCTCTTTAGCAACTCTGTTGAGATTATTTACCTTGCTAGCACTTAGCACCGGCTCGGTCATAACAAGTGAATCTAAATCTTGTCCTTCGGCATGCCCAATCGATACAAATGATGTATTTAAACCGCCTGTCTCCTGTTTTTTATCAATAAGTGGGATTGTAAAGTAAAGATGCATTATTCCCGTATGATTATCAATCCAAATATCCGGATCCTCCATACCTAGATAATCAAGATTATCTGAATTAAGTCGTGTAATGAATTCTTTTTCTCCTTTAATATGCAGACGATTACCGATAACGAAACGCGAAAGCGTATTGCCGGAAATTTTATGTAGCTCACTACGGTCTATGTACCCAGGCACGCCAACCTTACCCGAGCGATTCGTTATGCAACGAATAACTCCATCACGATAAGAATGTTTTGGATTAAGCGTGAGAGCCATAACGAGTTTGAAATTCTCATCATTTTCGATAACTTTCCCCGACTGTACAATATACGGTCGTGTTTTCATATTATTATATTATACACCATATGATTTTTTACTTTCTGAGTAAAACAAATTTTAATTAATCTAATTTGAAATTATCCAGATAATCTAATAAATCATTT
>CAZGWS010000370.1:0-2559 GCA_964528805.1 uncultured Lentimicrobiaceae bacterium
GCATCTTTTAAATGACATTTTAAACATGACTTATTCGGAATGATGTCTTCAATTTTTTTATTCTCTACCCTATGTGGTGGGTGGCAAGCTGTACATGCAGGAACAGCACCTGGTTCTTTTTCCCATAATTCGCTTTTTATTATCTTTTTATGTGTTTTCTCAATATTAACATGGCATTTCATGCATGTGTGCGAAACACGTTTGGGATTTACCGATGAATTTGGACTTTCAGGTGGTAATATTAAATGACTGTTATGGCAATTATTACAGGTTGCAGTTACAAGTAAACCACTTTGATATAGACCTTTACCATGTATTCCCTGACTATAATTCTCAACTATATTATGCTCGTCGATATTATAGATTTTAGCAACGGGAGCACCTTCTTTATGACAATTTCCACATAATATTGGAATATTCATTTTGTAGGTCATTGATTTTGGATTTCCTTTTGAAAGAACATCATGTTTACCATGACATTCTTTGCAGTCGGGGGCAAAAGGTTCGCCCAATCTTAATGCCTGTCCGTGTACACCTGCATCATACTTTATTCTTACAGTTTTATGGCAGCTACCGCAATTAACGGGGGCTAACTTCTTTAATTTATCTGCATGAAAGTATTCTTCGGTATTTACATCAGTATGGCAAGAAATACACTTAATATTTTTATGTACAGAATGACCGAGAATGTGTGTATCAACAAATACAGATACTGTTTTCCCGTTTTGTTCAGCAACCAACTCAGGATCTTCGTGGCACATCATACAATCCTCATTGCTTTGGGCCACTATTCCGATAACAGAAAAAAGTAACAGAAATAGTAGTGTAACTCCAAATTGTAATGCAAAAATTATATGTCGTTTCATGTTTAGTTAAGTTATAATATATTTAATTCTAGTGCCATCCGGTTAGCATACTATTAAAGTTAGATAGAGGAGTTTTACCGATAGTACAAAAGTAGATGTGTACAATTATAAAAATAGTTAGTAAAAACCCACTAGTAATATGAACTATGTCTGTTATGAGTATGCCACTGATATTAAATACTTTATTTGGTAATATTTCAGGAAACAGCAATCCGAAGCCACTAATAATTATTACAGGTATCAAAAAGTACATTGCAAAAACATAACTAAATTTTTGGAGCGGGTTAAATTTTCTATCTTTCGAAATTGGAAAGGGAGTGTTTTCATTTTTAAATATTCCGTATGAATAATATCTGGTCTGTTTTAGAAGCCTTAACATCCTACCTTTATCGGGAGAATGATAATAAACTCCGTTTGTGGTAAAGTGGTTTCCTACTAAATAAAATATAAAAATAGCAGATAAAATAATTCCGGATAAATTGTGAATGAAAATAACCACATTAAAACTAATTAATAAGTAGTTGCACCACGAGTATTGCAGGCACAAACCGGAAAACACAAGAGTGAGTATTAACAATAAATTTAGCATATGCCATATCCGAACCCAAATTGGGTATAAATAAATTTTCTCTCTCATTTTACTAATATCCTTAAAATTGCATGAATAACAACAACAAGTATAACAAAGCCAAAAATTAAGCCGCTTATAATATTTAAATAATAATTACGGTTAGCTCCTATCAGATAACTGTCATCAAGAATTGCAGCATTAGAGAAACCTAATAAATTTCTCGATTCTTTTATTTTAAACTTATATAATGATGCCATTAACATTGAGTTTTGTGAGTGGCATTCAACACATTTTTTAACAGCTTTTTCTTTAGCTTGAATTTGATGTGCTACAAGAACATCGTTAGTTGTTTTTGCATGACATTCAATACATCTTACGTGGGCAAAGTGCGCATTCTGGTTTGGCAGCCAATCGTGGCTTTTAATAATATTTGGCTTTTCTTTTGAAGTTATAAGCTTATATTTATTAATGCCAGCATGGCAACTCAGGCATATATTATTGTCGTAAATTATTGTTTTTTCAATATCCTTATTGTGACCGGCATTTATTTTGTACGAATGAGGGTTGTGGCACATCCAACAAGTAAACGATTTGCTGTGTTTTGTGGAGTGTACACTTTCTTTAAATTCCTCATTTATTTTTAAAAAATTATAACTGGCGGTAGCCTCATCGCCTTCATGGCAATCGATGCAAACGGGCATCTGTTCCATTTGTAAACTATTATCATGAGGAAATGTCTTGTAGTCGAACGAATGACAATCAATACATTCAAATGATTTATGATTTTGTTTATAATAGGGAACAGAGTCAATAATAAAATACGGATTCATTCTTTTTGTAACTTCTATTCCTAAATTATTGTTATTATAAGTATAAGTAATATTACCATGACACCTAAAACAATAACTATTTTCTGATGAATGTGGAAAAGATTTTTCCTGACTCTCTTTTGGGTAAAGATATGAACTAAATAATAAGATAATGATACTTAAAATTATCCTTTTCATTTTTTTAATTTAACAATACATTAAACATAAAGTCTTGAATTATTTTATTTATTACAAGTTAGTATAGTTCCTGATGGCATTCGGCGCAAGCCATTTCCTGCCAATCATTCATTTC
>CAZGWS010000371.1:0-2541 GCA_964528805.1 uncultured Lentimicrobiaceae bacterium
TAGGATCCATGGGGTCGCCATCAAACATAACATCACAAATATCAACATTGGCAGCTGCCAAGGCAACGTCGTAACTATCGGCAGCAGAGCACATTGCAAAAAGATAGCCGCCACCCAATACAAAATCTCGTATTTTTTTTACTACTGCTAATTTAAGTTCCGATACTTTTTTATATCCCAACTCGGAAGCTATTTTCTCATTGGCGGCTACATCTTCTTTATACCAAGGGTAGCTACGGTAGTGTGCCCAAAATTTACCATACTGTCCTGTAAAATCTTCGTGATGCAGGTGAAGCCAATCGTAAGTTGGCAGCATCCCACTTAACACTTCCTTGTCGTAAACAACATCGTACGGTATTTCGGCGTAGGTGAGAGCCATGGTAACAGCGTCATCCCAGGGCTGTTTGTTTTTTGGAGAATAAACAGCAATATGTGGAGCTTTCTGGAGCTTTACAATATCCATATTTACATCAGGTTGCAATATATGTTGCCTAATTGCTGATGCTTGCACATTGGTAATAACCTGTGAAGTAACGCCACGCACAGTACATTCTTTCTCAAATTCAGGATGATACTCCATAAGGTAGCTGCCACCACGATAGTTTAGCAACCACTCAACTTCCACGTCTTTACTTAGTACCCAATATGCAATCCCATAGGCTTTTAGATGATTTTGTTGTATGTCGTCCATGGGGATTAACAACCATGCAGCTTTTATTGGTGATATTATTACAGTAATTAAAATTAATAAAATTAGGATTGTTTTTTTCATTTGCATTGTTCTTATGTTCCCATGAAGTGCAAAAGTAAATACAAAAAAGCTACCATTAGTTATTATGCAAATTAAAATTCTTCTAACTTTTATCTTTTCCCAATTGTCTTACTTATTTTTTTATCCACTTGCCACTTTCGTACAGCCCTTTATTACCGGTAATTTTATACACATAGGTTCCCGTGGGTAAAAAGGTAGTGTTGACAGTTGCCGATTTACCAACGACGTCTTGTGTTAAAACAAGTCTGCCGTTCATATCGAAAAGCCGAAACAGGCTTTGTTTGTATTGTGCCGCCACCCGAACCTGTAGCAGATCCGTTCCCGGATTGGGAAATACAATGGCATTATGGACAATATCTATCGGCTTGCCGTTGGTGGAGGTAATGAGTCCCTCGCTGTTCACTTTTAGGATATAAATATCACGTTTGTGAATGTTGGGGTGTGAGATATAATCGAAACGTGTACCTGCCATAATGCAGCCTCCGTCGCCGGTAGCAATTAATTTCATCATAAAATAGTAAGCATCGCCATAATAGAAATGTTCCCAGCGTATGTTAAGCATGCTGTCAGTTTGGATTAGACGAAACCATGAGGGCTGATGTCCAAACAAAGGGTCAACCCACGATACGTTTTTGGTACTCCCCATAAATATTGAATCTTTGTTTTTAAAATCTAAGGCACCCCATGAGGCAGGGAAATCAAAAGTGTCTTTCGCTCCAATACTGTTAAAAAGATAACCGGCAGTATCAAAAGGGTGATGTTGCCGGATGAAACCCATATCATGGTCGGTCATTCTGTTGTCTTTAAGATGGTACTGTTCCAAATTAGATATATTAGGGAGTGTAAGTTTTGTTTTTTTCTTTGAATAGCCGGCAAAATAATCGGCAGCAAGATAAAAGGAGCTGTCAGTATCCCATTTTATACCATAACTTGCATTCAATAGGTGTGGAATAAAACTTTCCTCCGCAGAAATTAAATTCATATTTGAGTCAATTAACACATAATAGGGCAGTAGCCCTCTTAAAATCCAAAAATTTCCGTTGTTTAATTCTTTAATATCATATGGAAAAACTCCTGGGTCATGTATATATATTTTGGCATTTAAACTATCAAAATCTCGATTTAACTTGTAAAAGAACATTTTATAAGAAATGGGACTTTTTACAGTTCCGATTATTAATAAATTATTATCTAAGCCAAAACGCGATGTTTGGACAAAAAGTTTGTAGTCGGCAGGAAAATGGTAATGTGTTTGTTTTAGTATTGATAAACTTGTATCTAATTTAAATAAAGCAATGGAGTAGTTATTAAAATAGCCATGCGTATCGAATGAAAAACCGGTAAGGATTAAACGGTTAATTGAATCCGTGAAAATGTTATTAATTGAGCTTGAATTATCAGGATATATAATGTGAATGCTATCGGCAAATTCTCCCGAAGAAGTTAGTTTGCTTACGTAGCCGTTAAATTTATTACTCGCCGGTTTGTGATAACGTCCAACAAAATAAATGGAGTTATTTTCTCCTTCAATAACGCTGTATATTTCTTTGTCATTATCTGAGGTATAAACATATTCAAAAGTAACTTGTTGACTATATGAATAGCGAATAAGTACTATAAAGAAGAGAAGTGTTAATGTAAATTTTTTTTTCATGATATAATTATCTTTAAAAGTATAATAATTAGATAAATAATAATTCATGGCTATAATTTATTTTAGCCATGAATTATTGATTGCAATACAATAATACTTATTGATAAGTTATTGT
>CAZGWS010000372.1:0-2514 GCA_964528805.1 uncultured Lentimicrobiaceae bacterium
GTATAAATATTAACAAAGGTAAAAAAATTATGTATTAAAAAATAGTGTTAAAACAGACTGTTGATTACAGGTTAAACTACCTATAGCAATAACAGTCTGTTTTGTTTTTTACAATAAATTATTCTTAATAAATAGTACAGGGAGCCATTGGCTCACCAACACCGGGCGTTGATGTATAATGTATAATAAATGTGATAGCACCCCAATTCGATTCGTCACCTTGGTCATCTTTAACTTTAATGTCTATTGTATGCCTTACAATTGGATGAATGGGGTCTGGAATACCGAGTGAGTGAATAAAGATATATTCACAACCTTCTGAACCGCTGGCATAAAACCATGTTCTCGTAACACTGCAATTCCATCCGGGAATGTTAGGATCTAAATCTAAATTTCCACAACCCCATGTCATGGTATGATTAGGATCCATACCGCTAACTAAGTCGGAATATAAAACGTAGTAATCGCCATTAGTTCTGTAATAAACGTTAACCGTTTTCCAGCCTACTTGGATATTGTATCGAGTAGATTGATCGGGTGGTAATAATTTTGCGTTTTTTTCATTATTAGTTGTGATATTTGTTGATGGAATAAACGACATTAATGCCACCGAAATAAAAATAAGTGCTAATAATATATTGAGATTTTTAAATTTTTTCATATTTTTTGTGTATTTGTGTTAAATTTACTTTGGTTTAATAGGTTAATCACATGATAAATATTAAATCAAATATTTATCATGTGAATGATATTATTGGAAAAACGTATTTTCCTTAGAGCTGTTACGGGCAGGTAAGTGTTTTAAAACATGCAATCCGGCAACAGCTCTTGCCTGTCAAACTTATTCTTCCCCAACACAAAAATAAACTTGATTGTATAATACCGAACGAATTTGTATTTTATTTTGAAGTTTTTATTGAGAAATTGTTGTTGAAACAAAGCAAACCAAAAGATAAGCGTTTGCAAAAAGTAACTTAGAAAACAAAACCGGAAGGTTAATATGTATAGGATGTTGTTTCTGCGGGGGGGGGGTAAATGTCTGTATATCAGCCTTTTGAAAGACGTAGTTCGTGGAACACGGTATGAATTTGAGACTTGTCACCGGCAGTTACTTTTTTAGAATATAAAGATAGTAAATAATCTTACAATATTGGGGTACGATTACTTTAAAAATTATTACACTATCTCTCCATTTAGGATAACAATTTCAGGAGCTCCTTTGGTTGGTATCCCTTCGTAAATGTTAATATCACAATTTTGATATTGAGTTTTTACAGATATTGTATCTTCCCTGTTGCGATTCCACACCACAATATCGGCATCAGAGCCAACGGCAATTTTTCCTTTGTCAGGATAAAGGCCAAATATTTTGGCTGCACTTGTAGATGTTAAAGCAACAAACTGATTTATTGATATTTTTCCGGTAAGCACTCCATAAGTGTAGAGTAGTGTAAGACGATATTCTACTCCACCTGCACCATTCGGAATAAGACGGAAATCATTAATTCCTCTTTCTTTTTGTTCAAGAGTAAACGGGCAATGATCGGTGCCAACGGTTTGTATCGTACCATCAGCAAGGGCATTCCAAAGTTCTTTATTATCATCGTTGGTACGCAGTGGCGGACTCATCACATAAGGTGATGTTTGCTTAAAATCACCAATATATTTCGTGTCATCTAAAAGTAAATATTGAGGACATGTTTCGGCCATAACTGCTTGCCCTTTTGCCTGTGCTTCTCTTATATATATTAGAGCCTCTTTTGTTGATACATGAACAATGTAAATGGGGCAATGGGCAACTTTTGCAAGTTCAATTATCTTTTTAACTGCGAGAGCTTCAAATTGCGATGGGCGAGAGAGTGGGTGATACTGAGGTGATAGATTGCCATCTTCGGCAAATTTAGTTCTAAGCTTTTCAATATTATCACCTAACTCGCAATGTGCGGTAACCATGCCACCATGTCTGCCAACAGCTTGCAGCACTCGCAGTAACGCATCGTCATTAAGACCAATGCTGCTTTTATAAGCCATGTAAACCTTAAACGAACGAAATCCATTAATAATACAGTTAGCAATTTCACTTTCCATTGAGGGTCTCCATTCAATAGGGCTTACATGGAAAAAGCAGTTAGTTACACTTTCTGATGCTTCTGCTTTGCGTTGTAGGATGGCATCAGAAAGGAGTTGTCCTTTTTCGGGTGTTACAAAGTCAATTAGCGTTGTGGTGCCACCGTGCAGTGCCGCTTTGCTACCTGAAAAGAAATTGTCAGAAGAGTAGCCTGCCGGTGATGGCAAGTGCATATGTACGTGAGGGTCAATCCCTCCCGGAAAAATATAACAATTTGTGGCATTAATTATTTTAACGGTTGCTGAAGTGGGTTTAATATCTTTTTCGATTGCAGCTATCTTACCATTTTCAACTAATAAGTCGGCAATTAACGTACCGTCTGCGTTAACAATTACCCCGTTTTTTATTATTATTTTCAACTATAAATCAAATGAGTTAACAATTTT
>CAZGWS010000373.1:0-2507 GCA_964528805.1 uncultured Lentimicrobiaceae bacterium
AAATTGAACCTTGTTTTTGGCCATCTATGATTCTCCCTTTACTCAATCACTTACCTAATACTAGGACAGCTGAAATAGGGCTGAGTTTCATAGGTAATCAGGTATATTTATACCGCATTACTCTTAGATAAATACTTTTAGTTAATACCCCATACGAATAGTACCAGCCTTCCAAATTTCTTTTGATTTTCTAAAACGATGACTTTCTACTGATTGCAGCGCTTCCTCTTTAAAAATATACACCTTGGCTGTTGCTCCGACACCATTACTATAGTTTTGGACTTCAATTTTGTATTGTCCGGATGTAGCTTGTTCATTCGTGATATTTTCAGGCCCGAACCCATTGGTATCATCAACATCAAGATGAGTATTGCCAACAACGTTATTATTGTATTTACATCGCCTTCCCTGAGAATCAATAACATGAAGATCTATATCAGATCTATCTTTATCCCATATCAAAGTGACACGAAACTTAGATGGTATTCCCGTTTTAATTACGCTTACAGTTTTAATAACAGTAGCCACTGATGTTACTAGTTTAACAGTTATATCATTTTGGCCATGCGCCAAAACGACAGGATTAGTAAAAGAACCGTCACTATTCACACTCACCTGCTGACTAACTCCAGAATAAGTAAGTGTTAATGATGTTGGCCTACCCAAGTCGTATGAAACATCAACCTTTCCCTTAAGTGTTACTACCCTTTTATCAGTTGATGCCCCATTAACTGGTGTTGTAATTTGTAAGCCATTACGCTTAAAAGATTCAATTAACGCTTCTCTTCTTTTCCTTTCAAGTTCTATTCTTTGCCTTTTAAGCTCATCCCGGTATCCATCAACTTGCGCCAGTTGGCTGCCAAAATCACCATCATCTGAAGATTCCATGGATTCAAGAGCACTTTCAAAATCTGTTGCCTCTGATGTAACTTCATTAAAATAATCAGCCAATTGATCTAAAGTACCATCCTCTTTTTCTTCTTCCTTTTTCTCACATCTATCTTTATTATTTGACAACCATGTTCTTACAGGCAGATAGTTATATTTAATTTTATGTATGCGAATATCATTAAGTGTAAACCTTGCTTTCATTATTGCCTTTGCTTCTTGTTCAGACACGGAAGGCATAAGAAAGAATATATCCTTTTTAAATAAACTTCCCCAGTCTGGACTTGCGGGTACAGTTAAATTATTTTCACCATACGTTTCAAACCCTGGCTTAGCAAGTACATCTCCACTTATGACTAGCACTACAGCAGACGAGTATGTGAGAAATTCATTTATTCCAATAGTATTAACGTAACCTATTATTTTAAAATCAACCACTGTAACTTTATTGATTACCTCTTGAGGAATGTAACTACACCCCATTGCTGTAGATGAGTATATGCTATTTTCAAAGTCAATACTCGTGGTCGCCATCCATTTAACATGAAGAACTTTCACTGGTTCTCCCATTAGAGAGTAGACTTTCCAAGTACCTTTAAATTTATTGTGCCCACCTTCTCCCCACAACTCAAATTCACCTTCCCCTCCTGGCTTATTGTTGGCAAAGGTATTTGTGTTAAAAAAGAGAAAAAAAGCTATACAAATGATAGATAAAATTTTATTATTCACAGTAGATTGAAATTGGTGTGGTCAAAGTTTACATCTTTTACTTGGTCTAAACTATTTACTATGATCTGTTAGTGCCTTAATAGATTTTATCTAGGTTAGAAAATAAAATCACCTGAATTTAAGACGATAACCTGTTACAAATATTTTGTTTACTAAGGTCAAAACAATGAAAAAAACAATCCTTTTAATCAGTTTACTTTTTGCAACATCAACCACACATGCTGATTTCTGGGTTCGTGGAACAGGGCCTTATGCAGATTCATGCTACTCAAAATTAAAACTTGCTGAAAGTGCAAAAAACAGCTACGCAGCAAGGAAAGAGGCTAAATCTATATGTACAGGTAAACAAGGTAAACTTAGTAAATTTGAAGGTGAACCATCTTGCAAACCATGTCTAAAAGGAGGCTATGTTTGTGCAACATATTATCAAGCTTATTGTAAACAATAACGCGGTAAGTTGGGTTAATTGGTAGGTTGTGGGTGAGGCACGAACCCCAACAACCGAAGCGATTGGATTTAACTATTTCTTTGGTCAACAACGTGATAACACATAGAGATTTTGACATGCTGTCAATGTAATACGATCTCATTCATATATGCGGTTCGTGCCTTACTCGCATCTTACCGATTTACCGCGTAACTTCTCATTATTTACCGGCACCTTTAAAATCAATTGGTTACAGCGCATAAAAATTGGACGTTTTAATTTCAACCTTTGTAAGTCATTGATATTTTGATTTTACGAACGAGTTTTAATGATATTTCTACATTTATTTCATTAAAATCACTTCTAAGTTATTGAATTATAGGCTGCCGGTAAATAATGAGAAGTTACTTTACCGCACGTTAACGCATTGAAAAGCACCAGAAAAAGATCGCTTTCATAATAA
>CAZGWS010000374.1:0-2491 GCA_964528805.1 uncultured Lentimicrobiaceae bacterium
CCTTGAATTCGTATATTGTATATTTACATAAATTCTGGAGTATACTTACCACTAATATTTTTTTGTTATTACTCAATATGTAAAGAATAAAATAAGTATTAATTTCTTAAATATTTGGTGGGCAGGTTTTTGCATTCTCCTTATTTACAGTTGAATAGTTACATTTATTATCCTTTATATTTGTCGAAAAATTTTATTTTTCCTTACAAATTATTAGTTATTGGTGTCTAGTCCTTAAAAAGTGGACAGACTAGAATCAACGTTTCATTGAAATACAAACATATACCGTCATTAAAATAAATCATCATGTCTATTAAGCCTAGAAAAAAAACACATCAAGTCCTGGTTGGTAATATAAAAGTAGGGGGTGGCGCACCTATTGCCGTTCAATCTATGACGAATACTGATACCACTGATGTTGCAGGAACAGTTAAGCAAATAATTGAACTTTCTAATGCTGGATCTGAAATGGTTAGGGTAACGGTTAATACCGAAGAGGCCGCCAAAGCGGTTCCTGATATATGCAATCAATTAATCCAAAAAGGTTTTTCTGTTCCCATTGTGGGTGACTTCCATTTCAATGGACATAAATTATTAGACAAATATCCGGGATGTGCAGAAACATTAGCTAAATATAGAATCAACCCCGGTAATGTAGGTCGTGGAAAAAGTCGTGACCCTCAATTTCAACAAATGATTGAATTTGCTTGTAAATATGATAAGCCAGTTAGAATTGGTGTTAATGGGGGAAGTCTTGATCAAGCGGTTCTTACACGTTTACTTGATGAAAATAGATTAAAAGATAACCCTCAAGAACTTCCTGCTATTACTCGAGAAGCTATTGTGCTTTCTGCTTTAGAAAGTGCAGCAAAAGCGCATGAATATGGCCTGGGAAATGACAAAATAATTTTATCTTGCAAAATCAGTAATGTGCAAGAGTTAATCAACATATACCAAGATTTATCCAGTCGATGTGATTATGCATTACATTTAGGCCTAACCGAAGCAGGGATTGGATCTAAAGGTATAGTGGCATCTTCAGCTGCATTATCAGTGCTAATGCAACAAGGAATTGGGGATACGATTCGCATTTCATTAACACCTGAGCCAGGTGGTGCAAGAACAACAGAAGTCATTGTTGCTCAAGAAATACTTCAAACCATGGGGTTTCGGTCTTTCACACCCATGGTTATTGCCTGTCCTGGCTGTGGCAGGACAACAAGTGATTACTTTCAGAAACTAGCACAAGACATTCAGGCTTATTTGCGTTCTCATATGCCTATCTGGAAAGAAAAATTCAACGGTGTAGAAGAAATGGAAGTGGCCGTAATGGGCTGTGTAGTTAATGGCCCTGGTGAGAGTAAAAATGCAAATATTGGTATCAGTTTACCAGGCACAGGTGAAACACCTGTTGCGCCAGTCTATGAAGATGGTGTAAAAACAGTAACTTTAAAAGGTGATAAAATAGCTGAAGATTTTCAAGTCTTAGTTGAGAAGTATATCGAATCTCATTACGGAGTACATTAAATTATTTTCTAAAGGTTGGTTATTAGACTAACTGCTTTACGTTTACCCAACAAATATTTTTTAGCACGAGATGATACAACGGGTGTGAAAAGAATACGTAGGTAGGCTAACAGCACTATCATTAACCCAACATCTTTGGTTAAAAAGAGCGTTGGGTTGCCAAAGAGACGGCAGCCCAACCTACAGTTTTATTTACCGCTTTTAAATCGCTTCAATAAACAACAATCAACCTTCAATAGTTGTCCATTTAGCAGCTAATTTTGCTGATGCAATACCAAAACCTACACCAAGAATAAGAGAACAAGAAATAACAAGTAAAGGGTTATTCCAGGCAACACCCAACAAAACATCTTTACTTAATATATCAGGCGTTTGTAACATGTATGCAAAAGTCGCTGAATAACCAAGCACTGTTGCAGGAATACATGAAAGTACTTTAATGTTTGCAGCAAGGCAAGATACGATAACAGAAATTGTTACCACAATACCTGCCATTAAAGGAAAACCTAACGCAGCATCAGCAGGAATATTTGTTAATTGCACAGCAGCATACCAAGCCATAACAACACCAAATACACTACATATTGCAACATTTTTTGCAGCGTCATCATTACCCCCTAAAGCAAAATAAGCCGCCCAAGAAATAGTTAAAGCCCATATAAAAAAGACCCCCGCAAGCGGCCCTACAGCCAAAAAGGTTGCAAGCCCAGCTAAAACACCAATACTCACAGAGAGCGCAGTAAGACCATTCATATTAAAATCTCCAAATTCTCACCTCATTAATAATTATCAATTTAGATTTTGCAGTGAGGTAGAACCACAAAAACCAAAAAAAACACCAAGCAAAGCAAGCATATTGACTCTGCAATGCAAAAGTATTGAGCAAATTTAAGCACACCAGAACAAAATATGCAAAATTCGATTATTTCTTATTTTTTATCAAGTAGATAAGATTATAAACAAG
>CAZGWS010000375.1:0-2482 GCA_964528805.1 uncultured Lentimicrobiaceae bacterium
ATCATACCCGGTATTGATGTTAAAGCCCCAATTGAGTCAGGTGATGAGTTGAAATTATATTGCTCAGTGCCCGGGGCATTGGTAAAAGTAGAAGTAAATACTATTAACAGGGGGATTGCCGGCGCTCCAGAAAACAAATCTTTGTGTATAGCAGCGCGGGAATTGTTTGATAGCTATTGTGAAATTCAAGTAGTTCCCGTTTCGCAACTTTTTGGTGGTAAGATTATAGCCGCATTAGACAGGCAACATCCACGTGATTTATTTGATCTGAAAAAATTATTTGAGAGTACAGGCTATACAGGTAATATTCACAAAGGCTTTTTGTTTTGTTTGTTGAGCAGTAAGCGGCCGATACACGAAATTCTTGATCCTTTTCCACTAAATCAGAGTATGATTCTTAAAAGCCATTTCAAAGGTATGACTGACGAGGAATTCACTTATGAAATGTTTGAATCTACAAGAAGTCAATTAATTGAAAAAATTCATACAAAATTAACATCTGATGAAAAAGAATTTATAATGAGTTTTGCGGATGGCAGTCCAATTTGGCTTGATAATGATTATAGTGCTTTTCCGGGTGTGCGCTGGAAATTATTAAATATTAACAAGCTTAAAAAAGCAAACAGTAAAAAGTTTATTAAGCAAATGGATCAACTTAGAAATGTTCTGTATAAATAACTTACAATTATAAGTCTTATTGAACCGATCAATTTATTGTCATTAATAAAACCTGCATTCATCAACTAAGGGCTTGTTAAGAAATAAGTTCTCTGAATCAGGCGAAGTTATTTTGTTCGGTAATGAGGCAAAAAACACAGGCATAGCAGAGCTACGGCGAGGCTTTTTAACAAGAATAATAACTATATCTTATTGACAATATATATTATATGTGTTTTTCAGCAAGCCTTAAGTAGCGGGGAATCAATGATTAAATCGATCAATATTGAGAATTATGAAGGAAAATGAAATAATTACAGGATACTGTCGCAAGATAAAAGTGGTGTAACGTCTTAACTTAACTTTAGTCTTTTTCCTTTTATCCCAAACTCCACAACCTCGGCTGGCATCACCAAATTGAGATAGAGGAAGGGGTGGAGAAGATGGTGGCAAAATAGTCGTTGCTTCTCCTTTCGAAGGGGGGTGCGAACAAGAAACCTCTCTGAATAGTAACATAAAAAGTAACAAGTAGTGTCTTACGATCACAACTATTTCATCCCCCCCCTCAAATAAAACACTATTCCCGTTTGCTATTATCTTCTTTTACCATACATTTGCGCTAAATATTTAATGTAACAATAATACATGGAAGTTATTTTATTCAATGAGCATTTTGTTATCTGGGAGACGTTTATATTGTCCTTCATCATAACCTACATCTCCATTCCACCGCTGATAGAAGTAGCCAAAGCCAAAAAACTATATGATATCCCCAATGGAAGGACATCTCATGCAAATATTACCCCCACACTCGGGGGTATTGCTGTTTTTGCAGGGTTTGTCATCTCTTCCATGATCTTTGTTAATATTGCTAAAATTCCCTATATTCAGTATATTATCGCCGGTAGTCTTGTAATCTTTTTTATTGGTTTAAAAGATGATATCACCGACCTGAGTCCATTAAAAAAGTTTGTGGGACAGATCATAGCTGCCGGTATTATAATCGACCTTGGTGGTATTCGTCTGTCCAGCTTACATGGCTTTGCCGGTATTGGTGCATTGAACTATGTATCAAGTGATTTCCTTAGCCTTTTTGTTATTGTGGCTATTATCAATGCCTTCAACCTAATCGACGGCATTGATGGGCTATCCTCAGGTGTAGGCATCCTCGGCTCTCTTACTTTTGGAATCTGGTTTCTGCTCATCGGTAAGCTCCAGCTTGCACTTCTTGCCATCGCACTAACAGGCGCATTGATAGCTTTCTTCCGCTTTAACTTCTTTTCCAAAAAATATAAGATATTCATGGGCGATATTGGCTCATTGCTAGTTGGATTTATCCTCTCTATTTTCGCCATTAAATTTAACGAGCTGAACCAAATGTCTGCTGCCAACAGCATCTATTATATAAAAGCCGCCCCGGCTGTATCTATAGGTATTTTAATACTCCCCATTTTCGATACGCTGCGTGTAATGGCTATCCGTATGGGAAAAGGAATGTCGCCCTTTAAACCCGACAAACGACATGTTCACCACTATTTGCTTGAACTAAACGGAAGCCACCGCAAAGCTACGTTAATACTTCTTTCTGTCAATGTGCTCTTCATTGCTATCTCATTCATTTGCAGAAACATGCCTGTTTTGGAATTGCTGACAATCCTGTTTTTCCTCGCTTTATTTCTCACATTTATCCCATATTATATGCTAAAGGCCAGACGTAAGAAAAACCGGGTGGGTAATAAGGGCTTTGTTGCCGATACCGATTAAATACCCCGAGCTGTTCGGGATTTGTAATCCCGTACTCCTGCATCTTGCCTCCTACAATCCT
>CAZGWS010000376.1:0-2478 GCA_964528805.1 uncultured Lentimicrobiaceae bacterium
CTTCGCCTTTCCGCCTAAAATACGGTATATATCAGACTTTCTCAGCAGACCCTACTTAGCGTAAATGATTGATTTGAAGATAAGCTCAACGAAGATATTGGCGTTTTCTTATAGCCACCATATAATATTTACGTATTTAGCTCGCTGAATTTCTCATAAAAATAAGTATTATTTTGGTGCCAACTTCAGCAAGTAAATAGCAATAAATGCAAAAATAATATTTGGAATCCACGAACCTATTAACGGCGACAGATTACCAAACGTTGAAAAAACGGTTGACACCTGTATTAATAATATGTAAGAAAATGTAAGCCCTATGCCAACTCCGAGGTGTATGCCAATGCCACCCCTAACTTTCCTACTCGATAGGGCAACACCAATAATTGTTAAAATAATTATTGCAATCGGACCGGAAGTTCGTTTATATTTCTCAATCTCATATTTTTTGTATGATTTTGATCCTTTTTCTTTTTCAGACAGGATATATGCATTGAGTTCGTGGTAATCCATTTCTTCAAACTCTTCCTTAATCTGATATAAATCTGTTGGTTTTAAAGCAAAGGTAGTGTCCATTTTTGCACCTTTAATCAGCTTTTGTCCGGTACTATCAAAGGTTCTTATAAAGTAATTTTTAAGTTCCCACTTATTGTTGATAGAATCAAAACTAATCCTATCTGCCATAAGCTTAAAGATCATCTTCTCACCTTTAAATTTTTCAAGAGAGAATTTATACCCCGTATTTGTCTTGCTACTGTACGATTCTACAAAGGCAAAAGTGTTATTAGCAATTTGTATATGAATGTTTCTCGACTTATCCTTAGTTAGATTTTCCATGTATGCATTTTTAAAAATACGTCGTCCCTCATTTGTTTTAGGGATTAAGAAATTACCAAGATAAAACGACATTAATGTTAAAAACACAGCCGAAACCATGTAAGGATATAGCAACCGCCAAAAACTTATTCCACTACTCAGTATTGCAATAATCTCACTATCGGCAGCCAGTTTAGAAGTAAAGAAAATAACCGAGATAAAAGTAAACAGATAAATAAACAGGTTGATAAAATATGGTATAAAATTTAAGTAATAATCAAATATGATAGCTCGAAGTGGTGCTTCTTTTTGTATAAAGCTATCAAGGTTTTCACTCACATCAAAAATAATAACAATTAGAATAAGAAGCGAAATAGCGTAAAAAAAAGTACCTAAGAACTTTTTAATTATATATATATCGATTATTTTAAACATTTATTTTATGATAGTTACAATCTTTGAGATACACTCTCAACCATATTTTTTTTCCATCTCGCAAAGTCGCCTTCAACAATATGAATCCTTGCTTCGCGTACCAGCCACAAATAAAAAGCCAGGTTATGCTGACTTGCTATCATTCCGCCCAACATCTCTTTAGCTACAAAAAGATGTCGCAAATATGCTTTTGAATAATTCACGTCAACAAATGAATAACCACTATCATCAATGGCGGAGAAATCATCTTTCCAACGATTATTTTTTATGTTAATAATTCCATTTTTTGTGAATAGCATCCCATTTCTGCCGTTACGTGTTGGCATTACACAATCAAACATATCAATACCCAAAGCAATACCTTCAAGAATATTTGCAGGAGTTCCCACACCCATTAAGTAACGTGGTTTATCTTTTGGTAGTATGCCACAAACCAATTCCGTCATTTCATACATCACTTCATGGGGCTCACCAACAGACAATCCGCCTATTGCATTACCATCGGCATCACGAGAAGCAATATATTCGGCAGATTGCTTTCGCAAATCACGATATGTACTCCCTTGTACAATAGGAAATAAGGATTGATTGTAATCATACTTTGGATCCGTATCATTAACTCTGCTAATGCATCTATCTAACCAACGGTGTGTTATACCCATAGAATTCTTAGCATAATTATAATCGCAAGGATAGGGCGTACATTCATCAAATGCCATCATAATATCGGCACCTATACTACGCTGAATATCAATAACATGCTCAGGAGTAAAATTATGTCGAGAACCATCAATATGCGATTGAAACACAACACCTTGTTCGGTAAGCTTTCGCCGATGTGCCAACGAATAAACCTGATATCCACCACTATCGGTAAGTATCGGTTTATTCCAGCCATTAAATTTCTGTAACCCACCGGCACGCTCAATTATATCTAATCCGGGGCGCAGATTTAAGTGATATGTATTGCCTAATATTATTTTAGCACCAATGTCATCTTTTACATCACTTATGTGGATACCTTTAACCGAACCAACAGTACCAACAGGCATAAAAATAGGTGTATGAATAATACCGTGATCGGTAACAATTTCTCCTGCTCTTGCCGATGTATTAAGATCCGTTTTATGTAATTTAAATTCCATTAATAAAATTTTTCGACAAAGATACTTGATTTAACCTGAATAATTCATGCGTTTAGTTTGATGTAGATGCAAGGCGTCGAAATCT
>CAZGWS010000377.1:0-2472 GCA_964528805.1 uncultured Lentimicrobiaceae bacterium
TATTCTTGCTTTCCTATGGCAGGACGTCCGTCTGCTTCATATTTAAAGTCATCTGCAATAAGCTTATCCACTTCATCCCAGTTGCCCCTCATAATTGCTTTTGATAAATCTATCGCTACTTTCTTGTTGTTTTTTAATTCCTTTTTTCCATGTTCGTATTTTTTATTTTAATGCAAAATAACGTTAGATACTTTTAAAATGCAATATACTACCCTAAAAGAAAGCACTATCTTTTTGGAAAGTAACATAAAGAAATTATACATTTGCGAAATGGAAAAGTATCAATTAAACGGAACTATTTATTACTGCCCGGTTGACCTAACGCTTAGTGTTATAGGTGGTAGATGGCAGGGACTTATTGTATGGAATTTAAGGTAATACAAAGGATGAAAATTGCTAACAGTATTGACAAATAGTTGTAATCACTTATCATGTATTTTTCAATCTGAAATTTTACAAACCATCCTGCACTTTGAGTTGATAGTATTGCTATATGCGTAGTGCTTTGGGTATTTCTTTTGATGCCGGTTTTCTACCGTAAAAAAAATCATCCATTTTTAATGCTATACGCCGGAAGATAAAATTGTTATTTATGCCATATCTAACCAAATTATGAAGAGTGTTGTTTTCGTGTGAGTACGGACATACACTCATGCATCGGCTGCAATCTGTTCCCATACTACACCATAAAGTAAAGCAGGCTTCTTGGTTAATTTGCCAACGATTTACTCCATTAATTTGTTCCCTATCACTAAAAGATATTGCTTGTGATGGGCACGATTCAGCACATTTTTTACAGATGGTGCAGAAGTCAATTACGGAATAGTTGGGCTTTACATGATCAATCTCAAGCATCATATTTGTAGTTACAACGCCTATTCTGGCTCTCGGACCGGTTGTGTGTGTAATTAAAATACCCATTCTGCCTATTTCACCCAATCCGGCATCTCTTGCAACCAATGGGCAAACAACTTCATAGTTACCATCAATATGAGCACGGGCTTCGTAACCGAGGCTACGGATAAATCTTGCAACTTGAACCGCAATGCTGCCCACGTTCATATATTGCTGTCCCGATTCCATTACAACTGCCGATTTAGGTGCAGTATCAACCATCTGCTTGTCCATTTCTACCGTAAATGCAATGGCAAAATTATGTTTCCTATCATATTTTACTCCTCTCCGTTCATGTCGTCCACCAACGCTGTAAATATGGTAATCCATTAACTTGCAAATGCCACTATCGGCAGCACCAAGCTTCTTCGACCATGCTTTAATATAACTGCTAATATTTTGGCTATTAATACTAACCTGCTCTCCATTAACCTCTCCATTAACCTCATTACTTAATGCTTCTATAGTATTAAAACTTGCATTTGATGATGCAAAATGGAATGGGTTATATTGTCTTGACCCTTTCGCTAAAAGACCAGGCAGTTTTCTAAAGTTATCGTCAGTTTTACTGTTTTCGGGATGTTTTTTATAATAATTGATATAATCTGGTGAACCTGCTTGAAGTTCACGCCTCGAAAACATTGTATTGCGTTCGTCGATGCGTGTGTTGGGGATTTCAAAAGTATAAGAGCTATTGTTGTTTATCGGGAGAAAAACTACAATTCCAATTAATATAACAACAAAAAGAGTTATTAAAAAGTAAATATTCACAACGTTATTATCAATAAATAATACCGATAAAGCTGCAAGTATAATTACAATAAAAATTGTAAAAAAACGTATTGCAGCAGTATTTTCGTTTTCCCGTTGCGAAACAAAAGCTGCCCACAAAAAAAACAATGAGAAAATACCAGCAAAAATAATCAGCAATATATTAATAATTTGTAGCACGCTAAATCTCGAATTCGGTTATCCAAAAATCGTGTTTGTTACAAAAACTCGTAGCATAAAATTTACCTTTAGCTCCTTCTCGCAGTTCATATGTTGATTCTGCCTTAGGGTCATCGGGGTAGAAAGTTTTAGAGCCAACAACTTCGCCATCTTTATTTACCAATGTATGACGTACAATATAATGTCTGTCTGTCATAGGGTGTTCGGTAGTTAGTGTAATATTATTACCATCAATTTCAATGTTGGGTGCATGGCTTGCTACTTTTTCACTCCATTTGCCAGAGTCATTTTTTGTATAAATAAGTCCGCTTGTTTTATGGCTAACTTTTTGAGCGGCAAAAACCGATTTTGAAATGGCCAATCCACCTACTGCGACCATGCCTATTTTAATAAAACTTCTTCTGTTGTTCATAATTCCAAATATTAATTATATGACAAAACTACTAAAAAGGGTGCAGTATTGTTTGTTAAAGTAAAACAATAAAGTTTGAATGAGCAATTTTAGAAATGAAATTCACATGTTTTGGTATTCTTGTAAGTTCACTTATCGCCGGTTCTACAACTACTTTGCCTATATCTCATGTCATTTTGTATTCGTTTTTTAGAAATAGATACTTGTAAAAACAA
>CAZGWS010000378.1:0-2472 GCA_964528805.1 uncultured Lentimicrobiaceae bacterium
CACTTAGTGGAATAAGCCATGGTATGTTAAAAACTTTTGAAAAAACACTAAAGCCCTGTACCGCTCCGGCAACAAGGTCGATGTTTGTAACAGGCAAAACAAATGACAGTGAAAAACCGGCAGCTAAGGTAAGGCTGAAGCCTAAAAATGCAGCAACAAAAATTGCAAGAGGATAATTTCTACGTACATTATTAATTTCGCGAGCATGTGATGCCGAAACCTCAATGCCCACAAATCCGAAAACAAAACTAAGCAACATTATCAAATTGTTAGGATCGCTAATTGTCGGAAACAGACTGTTGGTACTCCAACTATAATCAAGAATAATATTATGCCCTGTTAGCGCATAAATTATTCCCATTATAATTAAAGTAATTATGGGTATAAATACCCCCGACAAAACACATACAATGCTAATTAAACCCGAAAGCTTGGGTCCAAGCAGATTTAGCAATGTTGCCAGCCAATACACAGTAATAATAATCGCAAATATGAAGTACTTATCATTTGCCAGCTCGCGATTATAAAGATATGATAACGTTGCTGCTACATATGCCAGTATTGAAGTCATGCCGAACATAGATTGCGCCCACTGAAGCCATACGGCAACAAATCCAAACTTAGGTTTAAGAGCTTCACTAACCCAATGATATACACCACTATCGGGCCATCCGGTTGCTAATTCTGCCGATACCAATGCAGCAGGAATAAGAAACGCAAAAGCGGCAATAACATTAAAAAAGATCATCTGCATACCCACCACAGCCATCATTGGCGCATTTCGTAATGTTAAAAAAAGTGCTGAAGTAAGCATGATTAGAGTAAAAACACCCATTTTCGGATTACTGATTTTACTGATAGTAGTATTTGCATTCATCTGCTAATATTTTGGTTCCCGTTTGTTATTTCAAATTCTGTAATTCCTCACAAAGTTAAAATATATCTTTGAAATCTAACATCAATTAATTTTATTAGGCTAAATACTTACTTTTGCAAGATGAACTTTTTAATAGCAATAGTTACGGTTTTTGTTATAGGTTTAATATTGAGCTTTACAATAATCATCAATTTTAGTAAGCCTTCGAGCAGGCACTCAAGCACTCCTAAAGATGACAACCTAAAAGTTGAAGTAGTTAATATCCCAACAGAAAATAATAAAGAACTTTTTGGGTGGTGGCTGCCATCAGATAAAAAATCTCCTACAATTATTTTAGTGCATGGCTGGGATCGAAACGTTAGCCTATTAGTACCTTATTTGAATAACTTGCAAAATAAAGGGTTTAATTTGTTGGCATTTGATACACGGCATCATGGTAACAGCGATAACGACAAATTTTCATCGATGGTGAAATATGCTCAAGACATTAGTGCTTGTATTAACTTTATTGAAAATAAACCTACTGTTGAAAATGACAATTTTTTTCTTATTGGACTTTCTATTGGTGGAGCTGCCTCAATTTATGCAGCTACTACAGATAAAAGAATAAAAAAGATTGTTACCGTTGGTGCTCCAGCAAACCCTGCGAAAGTAATGGGGATACACATCCGTAAAAAGCACATCCCGCAACCCATAATTTGGTTGGCTTTTACAGTAATGGAATATAGAATTGGTAAGACGTTTGCCGAACTGGCGTCTGATAAAAATATTTCAAAAACAACTGCTAAAGTATTATTAATTCATGGTACTGATGATAAAACTGTTCCGTTTTCTCAAGCAAGTCTAATTAAAAATGCTGCCACACCCGGTCAGGCTACGCTGTGGGCAATTGATGGCAAAGGACATAGCAATTGCCATTATGAAAAAGATTTTTGGAATACAATTGTAAAATTCCTTGGCTAATAAGCGGCGATACAAAATGTAAAACTTGCCAATAATTATCTAATTTTGTTAGTTGAAAAATTTGGACGTAATTGTTGCTTTATTTGCAGCAACTAATCATATAGAACACTGATAACCATGGATATAAAAGATTTTCTTGATCAAGATCAAAAAAAAGATTTATTGCGATTATTAACAGCCGGCTCGGTTGACGATGGCAAATCAACATTAATAGGGCGATTATTATTTGACAGTAAAAAATTATATGAAGATCAGTTGGACGCCTTAAAGCGCGATAGCAAACGAGAGGGCCATGCCGGCGAAGAAATTGACTATGCTCTGCTGCTCGACGGACTAAAAGCCGAACGTGAACAGGGCATTACTATCGACGTTGCTTACAGATATTTCTCAACGGCAAAACGCAAGTTTATTATTGCCGACACTCCGGGGCATGAGCAATACACCCGAAATATGGTTACAGGTGCTTCAACTGCTAACCTCGCAATTATTCTTATTGATGCACGCAAAGGTGTAATAACTCAAACTCGCAGACACTCTTACTTAGTTTCGTTATTGGGTATAAAACATGTTATGCTTGCCGTAAATAAAATGGATCTTGTTGATTATAGTGAAGATGTTTACAATAAAATTTG
>CAZGWS010000379.1:0-2470 GCA_964528805.1 uncultured Lentimicrobiaceae bacterium
CGCCACCCTCGAAGAACAATCGAATGCCGTAACGGCACACATTTTGGCGTTTAAAGCCAAGATGGAGTATTACAGAAACAATCCCGGGCTGAAAAGCAGCGGTAGCCTCTATACCGCCGACAGTGCTGTGCTTGAAATGGAATCGTTGCTAAACTTCAACTTCTGCTATACCGGTATTGAGTGCAACAAAAAAACATTTGCTACGTCGGAAGTTGTCATGCCGTTAGACAGCATTGCCAAAATAAACAACCCCGACCTGATGCAGGTTTATTACGACAAAGTAATTGATACCATTCAGGCACAGATGGTACGTGTAAACTACAGTAACATGAAACTTCTGCTTGTTGACCTCGAACGCACCGGCACCGATGCCAATGGTAATGCTATTGTTAGCGTGGGGAGTTTGATTGGGAATGAAGGAGAATTATTTGTTGCTTCAGGTAATGAAGTGGGTTTGTGGTATGGCCTACTTGGAGGCACATGTGAACACGAACACGAATATGAAATAGATGCCGCTGAAGATTTAGAACAACAATTAAAATTCAAATGGATACCGGCACCACCACCTGGTTATAAAAGACGATATACAACCTTACACACCGAAGGCCCATTAACACCTAATTTACCGGAATATAGAATACCGGGGGATAATTTAGATAACTATATGGATTACAGGATTTATTATGCAAGCAGCACTGTTCAGCCTATTGATGATGATACCCGATGCGTATCAAACGACATTGAAATGCCTTTTTATTTACATCAATATGATAAATTTATTTATGATTTTGACAGTATATATCAATTGGAATTTACTGACTGTTTGGTTGTCGGTGTAGAAGGGTATAATGAAAGTTATATACAACATAACTATACTATTTTTTTGGGCAACGTGTGGTGGGTTCACGAAGAAGTAATAAATATTGAAAATATTTCAAATTATTAGTTACATTTTTGATAGTTAATCATGAAACATAACAAATCTATTAATGTTCGAGCGTTCAAACACCTACTCCTTCTCATTGTCGGTTTATTTTTTATTCCCTTTTATTCAAACGGGCAAAATGGTTTTAGGATAGATATTAACAGCCAACTGGATGAATACCCGGCTTGTTTTATTCAGGACAGCAACAATGATTTTGTTGGTATTATCTGGAAATCGGTAGTGCCTTATTATGAGCGACAGACTTATATATACAAAATAGGCCCAACAGGAGATACAACAAGTTACTTGTTTGCTTTACCTGATACAATTTTGAATTTGTATAATATCATTCAGGTAAATGCGTCACCCATAGAATACCTTGCAAGCGGAACAGGATATCAAAAAGGTGGTAGCAGCGGTTTGCAATTTACTTATTTTACCAAGTTAAACCAAAATATGGAGGTGATTTGGCAAAAACACTATCAACTGCTTAATGATGGTTATGGTAATTACTGGTCGAATTTACTAAAAACCATTAATAACGATTATTTGTTTGTCGGTTCTAATGACGCGCCTTATACAATGTATTTTCTCAAATTGTCGGCTGAGGGAGACAGTTTAAAGTATAGATTGTACCAAAACGATAGTGCCGGTACCGCAATGGATTTGACATACAATTACGATTCAACTGCTTATTGGGTACACACTCACTTTGCCCATTACGATCCTTCCGGGCCTGAGTCGCAATGTATCACCGTTGATTTTAACTTTAATCAAACCAAGGTGATGTACTATCCAAGGTGGTTTTCAACCGAAATGTCTGCAAAACTATTACCTGACAGAAGCCTTGTGGCCGGAGCAAGATACTGGTATTCTCAAACACCTCCATTACGCATGTACCTTGCAGCATTTAAATTGGACACAGCTTTTAATGTTCTAGACAGTTGCTATTTTACTGATCCTGACACTGAATCAATGGGCGGATTTACCACTATGGATTTTTATTATCCCTCTTGTATTTATGTTTGCGGAACACACAATCATCATTTAGGTATATGGGTTCCGCAACCTTCGTGGATAGTAATAGCAAAAATGAACGAAAACCTTGATTTGGAATATGAAAAATACATTGGAGGTGATGCCTATTATAGTTTTAAAGCCATGACTGCTACCAGTGACGGTGGAGTTCTTGTTTCGGGAACACGATACGATTATTTAACTCAGGGGGAAGAACACGATGCTGTAATAATAAAGCTTGATTCAACTGATTTTATCGTTGGAAATACCGAGCATAAACCATCCTATTTGTCTGATGCCATAGTATATCCCAACCCTGGAAAAGATGAAATGATTTTACGAACAGCATTGAAAAGCAAAATTTTTGAAATGAATAATGTAAACGGTCAGAAAGTCATTTTTGAAAAAATAGTTCAACTCATCACAAAAATAAATGTAAGCAACCTGAATAAAGGTACATACACATGGAAAATTTATGATGGACAAAAAGTTTACGAAACGGGAAAATGGATTAAACAATAAAAAATA
>CAZGWS010000380.1:0-2457 GCA_964528805.1 uncultured Lentimicrobiaceae bacterium
CGGGTTTTTTCTTTCAGGCACTTCTGTGGCGCCGGTGATAAGAGCGTTATGTGTTAAAAGAACCTAAAATCTGTATATTCTTGGGTGGACTAACAGTTAATTTAGTCTACTCTTAAACAAAGATATATTGTGGCGTATTAAGCGGGCTTGTCAAACACTTAATGTATAATTTCTAACTATTCATTATTTAATTTGTTATAAAATATATTTATGGCGTATTTAGTTGTTCTTCTTATTTTTGGTTGTTTCCTCTTTCCTAATCTGAGGTTAATTGCGGGGTCTATATTCTCTATATGGTGGCTTGGCTGGCAGGCAATATTAGTTATTATGGCGGTAATTATAATTTCTTATTCACTTAAGCAGTCACGCTTAAATAGAAACATTAATAATGCTATTAAAACAAACAGAAAAATCCCATGTATTAAATGTAGAGTATTTATATTGCCTACAACTGCACAAAAAACTGATGGCAAGTGTATGCCTTGTTTTAATGGGTTTCGGTGAAATTTTGTAGTCACTATTGATGTACTTAATTAAATTATTATAAACGGTTTTATGTAGCATTTAATTCGTGAAGTAAAATTGAAAGTTTCACAGTAAATAACAGGGTTGATAATATGAAAAGGGTTGTGATTTTAGTTGTTTTTTCCTTAGTCCTTAATGGTTGTGTAAGCGGCCAAGTATACTACCATCCTCCAACCAGCAATCAAAAAGTAACAAATAAGTTAACAGTAAATTTACCACAAAATGAAGTATGGATACGTATCATTTCTTCACTTAGTAGTTCATTTTTTGTTGTAAATAACATGGACAAAAGTTCAGGATTTATAAATGTGAGTTATTCAGGAAGCCCAGAGAAATACATTGACTGTGGCCACATAGAATCGTATGTAAAAAATTTACGAGGGGAAAGAAATTATTATTTTCCTGCTGCAGCTGCACATAAGAAATATGAGGTCATTGAAAATGGCAGGCTACTATCTTTCATTAATAGAAAAATGAATCTTGTGGGCCGTATAAATATCGTTGCGCAAGCTGTAGGAAATGATAAAACATTGATTTCTGTGAATACAAAATATGTGGTAACAAAAAGTGGAAATGTATCAGATGTAGAAGGTAGATCACAAAACTTTAATGATACGATATCATTTAATAGCAATGGTTCAGCTTCTTTTTCACAACAAACTACTTGCCATGCTACAGGCGCATTAGAGAAAGAAGTATTAGATGCTTTGAATTTGTAATCAGACTTATATGACAAGTTTATTTCTTTTCGTAAGGTGCGCGTTGCAAATAGCACATAACCAATGCATGCAGCTGACCGCCGAAAGCGTCACATCTTTTGCAAAAAGCCGCAAAAGTTGCGCCACTTCCGGCGGCATCTGATGCAGGCGTTAGGCTAAAAGAACGCCGCGTTCAGGTAGCAAGTTCTTACAAACATGAGACTATTGGTTCTATGTCAAAAATAAGCAAAGGTTTTGCATCGCTTCCTTGGAGCTTCAAAGTTGGAGCTATAGTTGCTTTGCTTGGACCAATCTGCGTTGTAGGTGCATATATTGTTTTCTTTCATTCCTCCGAAATATCGTCTAACCCAAGCGATTGGGCTGATTTTGGTGGGTACGTAGGCGGTACACTTGGCTGGCTGTTGAGTTTGCTAGCACTTATTGCTATCTATGTAACCTATTTAAATCAAAGAGAGATGGATGCAGGTCAAAAGCTTCATGCAGATAAGACGATTTTTTTATTAAAAGAGCAGAACAATAAGCTTGAAGATCGTATTAAAATAGCTAAAGAACATAAAGATAATACTGTCAAGCTATTAGAGGAACAAAATAAACATCTTGAACAGCAAGTTAATACTGCTATCGAAACTGCTTTTGAAGTATATTTTTCCAGTTTGATTCAACAGCTTATTCAGTCAATACTGTTATGTCATCGAGATCATAATACACAGGGTACGGTTGTTGGGCATCATTACTTTGGGGAATATAGTTTGCAACTTTGGAATGAGTATATAGATTCATGCAATCGAAGAGATAACGATCCGTGGAGAATAGCGCGCACCGATTTCTTCTCTGATGAAGAAGGGAATTGGATTAGTGTAAGAGGACAGATCGAGCAACTTGCGGAATTGCTAGTTAATAATTCACTCAGCGAGCCAAAGCAAAGTCACCTCATGATGGCCATAATAAATCAACTAACGCCTGGGATTGCTCTATTTTTCGCGGTTGATATTTACCTTAACAACAATAAGATCATGAAAGGAATAGTTGAAAAATTCGCAATGTTACGGTATGTAAATCCAGATTATCAAGATGCGTTAATAAAAGAATGCTCATACTTGCCGCGCTCTTTTTCTACACCGCAGCAATTAAATTAGTATTTAACTCGTTAATATTAAGGCCTAACGAACAAGGATAGATTGTGAGAGCGCAGCGATCCACAATCTTATCCAGT
>CAZGWS010000381.1:0-2453 GCA_964528805.1 uncultured Lentimicrobiaceae bacterium
GTCCATTCTATCTAATCCTTGATAAAAGATAGAAGCTACTGGTCCTTTTGTGTTTCTACATAATTCTTTGGCTGCCTCAACACCACCTGAACTCATTGCTTCTTCCACACTGCTTACTAATTTTTCAGTGTTTTGTGATGCCATGTTCAAATAGATAATTCTTTCGATAGCAATTGCTAAACCTAAAATTAAGGTTACTAATACAATTCCCATAAAGAAAGGGCCTCCTTCAATAAAACGTTGTTTCAAAACTTGGTGAAAAGTTTTGTCTTCAACTACTTGTTCTGTTTGTGCATAAATGTTTTGAGCTGAGCTTAAAAACAATAATCCTGCGGTTGATAGGATAGAAAATACTTTTTTCATTTTTGTAGATCTTTGTTATTTAATTTAGTTAAGGGTTTAAAGATATAAAAATTTTATTATATACGACACTTTACGCGGAGAGAAAGGGATTCGAACCCCTGTTACAATTTCTCATAAACACGCTTTCCAAGCGTGCGCCTTAAGCCACTCGGCCACCTCTCCTAAATGTCTTATTTTTTATATGACTGGCAAGTAACAAAAAATATATTAAAAGTAAAAATTTTTGAAGCAAAACTAACTCATTTCACCTCGCAAAGGAGTTTCAAAGGTTTTTTTGAATTTATTAAATGGAATTTCCTCACCTATAAGGTATTTAATTTTCGCTACAGCAGATTCTGTTGTAATATCTTTACCATTAATTATTCCTACTTCCTTTAAATGGCTACTGGTTTCATAATGACCTGGTATTACACTCCCACTAATACATTGGGTAACATTAACAATAGGAATTTTTTTATTGATTGCATTTTTAATCAAGCTTTTAAACCAACCTAATGTTGGTGCATTACCAGCTCCATAAGTTTCTAATATAACTCCCTTTAAATTAGGAGTTTCTAAAATATTCTTAACCACCTGCTCTGAAATTCCAGGAAATAATTTTAAAATTACTATGCTGGCATTCAAGTTTTTCCGAACTATTAATTCCTCTTTATCACTCTTTGGTATCAAGGCATTGTCATTAAAAATTAAGTGAACTCCACTTTCCCCTAATTCGGGATAGTTTGGTGAATGAAAGGCTTCAAATTGTTCTGCACTTATTTTAGTGGTTCTATTTGCTCTGTATAATTTATATTCAAAATACAAACAAACTTCTCTAATTTTTGATCGATCACCCTCTCTTGTTGCTGCAATTTGTATAGCGGTAATTAAGTTTTCTTTAGCATCGGTTCTAAGGTCACCAATTGGTAACTGAGATCCTGTGAAAATTACCGGTTTATTTAAATTTTCAAGCATAAAACTAATTGCAGAGGCAGTATATGACATGGTATCTGTACCACTTAATACCACAAATCCATCAATTTTACTATTGTACTTTTCAATAAATTCTACAATTTGTACCCAATACTCAGGACTCATATTTGAAGAATCAATAGGGTTTTCAAAAGAAATTGTTTGAATATTACATTCTAGTAAATTTAATTCGGGAATTTTTTCTTTGATATTATCAAAATTGAAAGCTGTAAGCGCATTGGTCTTATAATTTTTTACCATTCCAATAGTTCCGCCAGTATAAATCAGTAAAATATTTGGTACTTTTGTCGTCATATCAATACAAATTTGCACACTTTTTGATGTAAATGTATTAATTAAATTTATAATCTAAAATATTAAGTATGTCTGGTTCTTTTTTGTTAATTATATTAATTGGATTAGCAGGAATGCTTGTTCAAAGTCGATTAAAAAGTAAATTTAAAAAATATTCTAAGCTACATTTACAAAATGGCTTAAGCGGAAAAGAAATTGCTGAAAAAATGTTGGCCGATAATGGTATTTACGATGTAAAGGTTATTTCAACCAAGGGTCAGTTAACCGATCATTACAATCCACAAAACAAAACAGTGAATTTAAGTGAATCTATATACAATGAAAGAAACGCAGCAGCAGCAGCTGTTGCAGCTCATGAATGTGGTCATGCAGTACAACATGCCAATTCCTATGCTTGGTTGAAATTACGATCTACTCTGGTTCCAACAGTAGGTATATCATCGAAACTGGCCTCGTTTATTTTAATAGCCGGAATATTCACTGTTGAATCGTTTCCTCAGTTGCTATTGGCAGGTATATTATTATTTGCAGCAACAGTTGTTTTTAGTATAGTCACTCTTCCTGTAGAATATGATGCAAGCAACAGAGCCTTGGCATGGCTAGAAAATAAAAATATGCTTACTAATACAGAACAAGATGCGGCAAAAGATGCATTAAAATGGGCTGCAAGAACTTATTTAGTTGCAGCTTTAAGTTCGATCGCTACTTTGTTATATTACATTAATATATACAGCAGTCGAGGTTAGTTATAGTTTTTGAAGAATTGTTTGGGTAATTATATGATTTAATTTCTAAAGAAATATTTAATACCTATATTTTCATTT
>CAZGWS010000382.1:0-2437 GCA_964528805.1 uncultured Lentimicrobiaceae bacterium
GATGGAAAGGTAGATATATGTTGGTTAAATATAGACAATAATCATTTTACTAAAACAACATATTTCTCATATGGGAGTGGTTTTGTTGTTGATGACGATGAAACTAATAATCCTGATTTCCTTGATGTGAATGCCGGATATCCGCTATCAATTGATTTAAATAATGACGGTCGTAGCGACTTTGTTTATATAGGAATAGACCAAACAGGATTTATAATTGATGCTTATTACACAATGAAGAGGGGTATTAACCAAGCAGTAAGCAAAAGGCAAGAAATTAGTATTAACCATAATATTGTGGGAATTGCGTCATTTACTTTTGCAGATTTAACAGGAAGTGGGATATTGGATTATGCAGTTGAATTCTGGCATCAAAAAGTTATTCACAAAGTAAAAAATGTGAATATGGAAGTACGTGTTATATTTTATCTTTATAACTTTAAAGATGAACAATGTGGAGAAAATCATCTTATATCCATTCAAAATGGACTTGGTGTTACATCAAGAATTAACTATCAAAAGTATAGTACATCGTACAGTACTAGCCCTACTGTTTTTACTTACCCATTATCAGCATACAAATCAAAAAAATATATTACCAGTGAATCATATACTGTTGACGGAGTAAACAAACTTAACCATTTTATATATGCATTTCACAACCCTGTGTTGCATAAAGAGGGTAAAGGATTTTTGGGTTTTGAGCATATTACAACAGTTAATAAATCAGTTGGTACAATAACAACAACTGATTTTGATATATTTGGACAGGATATTAAAAAGTACTATCAAATATATTCAAAAAAGACTACAACAAAAAGCATTGTTACAAGCAACCCATTAGCAATTACTGAAAACGAGTTTGATGTTAAAACAATTTCTGCAACTGCTAACAATTTGGCTTTTTACCCGTTTAATCATATAACAACTATTAAACGATGGGATGATGATGGAAGTTTTATCAATAATTCGAAAAAGATAATAGATAAAGATAGCATTAATAATTATGGCGATGCAGAAAAAATTGTAGTTCAAATTGATAAAAATAAAAATGCCATTAATTATGAGAACAAACAAATAACAAGATTTTCATTTTACAATATTGACAAAAAGGTTAATGATGTGTATTACTATATAGTGAGTCGCCCTTTATCTGTTGAAATGAGAAAATGTAAAAGTGAGCAGGATGATGATGTAAAAGTCGTAAATTATCAATACTATAGTGAAAGTGATAATTTTTGGCCAATGGTTAAGGAAAAAATAACAAAACCTAATCCAAGCAAAGATGTTGCTGGTAAATATATAACAAAAATCACATTTGACGAATATGACAGTTATGGAAACGTATTAAAGCAAACATTAAGTGCACCCAACAATTCTGTTAAGGTAAGAGTAACTTATTATGGGTATCAGCATGATCCATCAAGTGGATACGCCGGCAGATTTTTAACAAGCACAAAAAAAACGCTTGAAAATGTTGATTATATAAACCGATATGAGTATGATGTGCGATGGGCTCACCTTACAAAAGAAATTAATCCGTCGGGATTAGAAACTACACATGAGTATAATGATATTGGACGATTACAGAAGACAAACTATCCTGACGGTACAATTACAAAATACCATACTGGATGGGTTAGTCCAGTAGTTCCTTTTGCACCTGAAAATGCAGTTTATTATACACGCAACTCCCATACTGATGATGGTGATAGATATACTTTTTATGATAAATTTGGACGAAAATTGCGTGATGTAACCCCAGGTTACAATGATAGATGGATATATAGTGATGTGAAGTATGATAACGAAGGAAGGCTTTGGAAAGTTTTTAAACCATATTTTTATACAGAAACAAGAGATTTATTTACAGAATATAGTTATGATGAAATAGGTAGGGTGCACACAATCATTTCACCCACTAATACTCTGACTCAAACCTTTAAAGGTAGAACAACTATAACTAAAAATGAAAATACAGGTATTAAAATCACAAAAGAGCTTAATGTACTTGGTAAGATACAATCGGTAACTGATCCTACAGGAACGATACACTATGATTATTTGAGTTCGGGAAATATTGATGTTATTAATACAATAAATTCTGAAACTTCCTTTAAATATGATGTAGCCGGAAATCGTATAGAATTAAATGAGTCAAATTCGGGTATTTCAACATTCGAATATGATGCATTTGGTGAGCTTTTAAGTCAAATAGATTCGCGTGAAAACAATTACTATTTCGGTTATGATGTTTTTGGTAGATTACGATCAAAAACTCTTTTTAGTAACATCAAAAACATACCCCATGTAACTTCATACGAATACAATAACGACCCATTGCAAACTGGTTTTGGACAGTTAGAATCTGTAATTACCGATGGAGTAAAGTATGGCTACTCATATGATAATATTGGAAGGTTGGGTGGAACAACCG
>CAZGWS010000383.1:0-2419 GCA_964528805.1 uncultured Lentimicrobiaceae bacterium
GTAGCTATATTTACCAACCCGGAAAAACCTTTGCGTTGAAAAACCTTTTGAATTATTTTGTACTTATATTGATTCTAAAGTCGCATTTGATAGTTGAATCTATCGGTTAATGATATAAAGTTTTTTTAATTGAGAAATGTTATTAAATTTGTGAATTGGTATTAACAAATAAATATTGAGATATGAAAATTATTAAAAGATTATTTTTTGTAGCAGCAATTTGTTTCGTTTTTGCAGCATGTAATCAACCTACAACAGATGAGAGTGCGCAAGAAAAGGTTAAAAACGTGAAAGAAACTACTGATAAGACTGTTGATAAGGTAATAGAATTTACCGACAAGGTTGTGGACACGGTTAAGAACAAAACTGTTGATGGTGCTGAAGCAATTGATGCAGCTGTAGAAGGTGGTATTGAGTCAGTAAAAGATGGTATTGATGCCACTGGAAAGGAATTAGATTCAACAGGACATGAAATTAAGAAAAAGCTCATTAAATAATGGTTCTTTTTTGATAATTTTTTGCTTCTCACTACTGGTGCGCATTTGCAATGCGTGCTTTTGTAGAATTAACATGATATGAAGGTGCAGTTGCAAACTACACTTATATGTGGTATAGTGTCAGAAATTATTCTGATATCGACTTTTTAAGGATTCGAGCTGCCGGTAATTTTTATTTTTTATTTTTATACTTTTATCAGAAACAGTAATAATCACTAAAGCACTATGATATTTAGTAAGAATAAATCCGGAGAAAATTATAAATACAATAGCCTTAAAGTTTATGCTTGGGATCGTACTTTAGATGGGAAAAAGAAATTCAGAAGAGTTTTCGAGAGTTCAGAACTAACTTATGTAGCTGCCGAACTTTCGATTTTTAATAAACTTTTTGACGAAGAGGACTGGGAAACTGAAATTATATTGATAGCCAATAAGATAGATGGCGATAATGAACCTGTAAAGTTATGCGAGAAAACAGAAACGGTAAAGATCAAAAAGAAAGATAACATTTACACATACTCGTTTGGATGGGGTATGGACGAGAAAGGTAAATTTTGGAAACAGGGAGAATATGAGTGGGAAGCTTACATAAATAATGAATTTATTGCCGGTACAAAATTTTTTGTTGAGGAAGTGGGCAAATTCAAAACCAATTCTAATAACTATTTAACCGTTCAGGCATTAAATATATATGAATCTCATGATGAGGATTCTAATATGAGTGATAGGGTATTCCTAAAATCATTCAATGTTGATACAACTCGTCGTATTATGGGAGAATTAAGATTAATTAATCTTGTGCCACATGAATGGCACTGCGAGTTGTTCTTTAATATTTATGATGATACAGGAATGTTAGTCGGCAAAAATAGTACAATTGTTATTATTGATCCAGATGCCGGCACCGGTGAGTTATTTGATGTAACCGGAGGATGGGGACCGGATTCTGGGTTATGGATTGAGGACAATTATACCATGGAAGTTACTTTTATGGATGTGGTGATTGCCATAATACCTTTTTCTGTAAGTAAAAAAAATATAGAACGAATAAGCGAGTATGAGGCGTTAATAAATGAGGATGTTGGAAGCATTTATGATAACACTATTCATATTAAAGAATCAAATGCCAAAAAAAGTAATGATGGTTCTAAAACAATAAATGCAGCGGAGGATGAAAATGAAGAAGACTCAATAGAGGTTTTTGTTGACGACAAATCTGTTGAGGAAATACTTGGTGAACTTGATAGTTTAATAGGACTGGAAAACATAAAAAAGAAAGTTAGGGAATATATTGATTATGTTAGTTTTTTGCAGTTTCGCGAAGAGTCGGGCATTAAGGAGGATGAAGAAGTTAACCTGCATAGTGTTTTTACAGGCAATCCGGGTACAGGGAAAACAACTGTAGTAAAACTGCTTGGCAAAATATACAAATCCATGGGGTTATTGTCTAAAGGTCATGTACACACAGTTGAGGCTAACGATATTATCGCCGGGTTTATTAGGCAGACAGGAAAGGATACTAAAAAGGCAATTGAAAAAGCAAGAGGGGGCATCCTGTTTATTGATGAGGCGTATATGCTTTTTAAAGAAGGAAACACCGGTAACGATTTTGGAAGTGAGGCAGTTGCAGCGCTTATTACCGAAATGAGTGATGGAAAAGGTGATATCGCAATTATGGTTGCCGGATACCCAAAAGAAATGGAGAGTTTTATAAACTCAAATCCCGGACTTAAATCAAGGTTTAGGAATTATTTCCATTTTGAAGATTACACCCCTGATGAATTATCTCAAATTGCTGAATTTGCTGCTGATAAAAAAGGAGTCAAAATTTCAAAAAGTGCTGCGATAAAACTAAAAAAGGTATTAACTGAAGCATATAGAAAAAGAGACAAAACATTTGGAAATGCCCGTTTTGCATTTGC
>CAZGWS010000384.1:0-2400 GCA_964528805.1 uncultured Lentimicrobiaceae bacterium
TAAAATCTATTGGTCAATTTTTACTACCTTTTGCTTATCCACAATAATATTGTTCTGGGTCAATACAAGTATGTATAAACCCTGTGGACATTCATTCCCTGATTCATTGGTACCATCCCAAAACAATTCTACTGTCCTTAGAGTAACTATTTCTTTAGTAAGCTGCCTGACTCGCTGACCATTACTGCTATAAATATCAACCTTAACATCAGAATTTTCTTTTAATATTGCTGTAATAGTAGTTCTGTCAGTAAAAGGATTTGGTGCTATTTCCAACAGATTTCCTTTTTTAATATTTTCATTTTTATCTATTACAACAGTAGGATTCCATTCATAAGCACCCATATCAATGGTTTCACCAACTACTCGCGGGTTGCCAGCTAAATCGTAGGGGTAGAGTTCAATCCATTCCGGAATTTCCATTGTTCCTGCATCAATACATGGCGAATTATTGCTAAGGTTATAAGGATATTCGGAGCCATAATAAAACAGTGGGTCGGTATCGATATTGGTTTCATCATAGTATAATGTAGAGTTTTGTCCTACCGTAAAGCTTGCTTCCCCTCCCTCTATACATGAATTAAATACACTAAAATCTGATGGAATGCCTTCCAGTTTCCAAATCAAAAATGGAGACTCCCCATTGTTATATGAAATACAATTGTACATATGACCTCTGGATGCCCAATTGTTTATAGCAGAAACATCAATTGATTCGAGAGAGTTGTTCACATAAGTATTATTGATAAGATAAACCAAGCCATTAGCGGTTAAGAAAGCATTTTCATCATTATTGGAAAACAAACAGTTCTGAATAACAGCTATAAAGGGTTCATCAGGGTCATAAGCTCCACTCACCCTTAATGCCTTGCCATACAGCCAATCAGGATTATTGATATCAGGTTTATTATTGTCAAAAATACAGTTATTGATATACGTGGTATCTCCAGAAGACGAACTAATATCCAAAGCCTCTAAACCTTTTATATTTTCAAAAATACAATTTGATACAGTAGCGTGTTCAGACCCATTTATTAATAAACCACCTCTTCCCGGTTTTCCAATACCGTTTTTGAACCTAATACTATCGAATGTTATATTATTATTATCATAATATATAAATCCAAATAAATCGGTATTGTTAAAGGTATTATCATAATCCACCATAGTACCCCTTTGCATGGTCATGTTACTAAATGTGTAATTCGATATTTCATTATTTCCTCTTATCATATAAATCTTAAACATTCCATCCAGTATTGTTTCATCACGACCTGCTCCTTTCACAACTACAAAGGGTCGTATATTCAACGGAAACTTCTCGTTATTTGAAGAATCAGAATAAATACCATTTGCCAGATGTATTGTATTTTTGTTTATACTATCTATTTTCATTTTAGTATATGCAAATGCAATGGTTTTTAGTGCTGAGTCAGGATGTGTACCAGAATTATCATCATTACCTGTAACAGGATTTACATAAAGGTTACCATCGTAGGGGGTTATTTTTGAAACAAGTGCATCGACTTCAACATCATATTGCTGATACCCAAACTCGTTTATTGAAGATACAAAATATGAATCAGGGTTAATAACAGTAAATGTATCGACATATACTTTACTAACCTGACTCATGGCATTATGGATATCACAACCAAGGCTTGCATAATTTAAGTATATATTACATCTGTTTAGAGAATCAAAGAATACCTCGCTATCTGCAGCAATTGCAATGCCTCCCCCCGGCTGATACGCATGATTATTCTTAATATCGGTTCCTCTAAAATAAACAAATGATTCAAAAATACATGATACTCCCCCTGCTGCAAATTCGGAGAAGTTGTTATTAATCCTACAATTATCAATTTCAACATGGCTAGACCAAAGACAAAGCCCACCACCACCATCATGTGCTATATTATCATGTATATGGCAACTTATTATTTTTGCAAAAGAATTGTAAACACAAATACCACCACCGACTATTACATCGGAGTACACAGGATATCCTGAGCCGTTTATTATTGAAAAGCCAATAATTACAACTGTATCTGTCCCTTCAATAATTGCAATTCCACTACCTGTTTGGTTTCCGTTTATGATTGTACTATCAATATATGTATCATCATTAGTGGTTAGGTAAAGGCTGGCAAGGGTAAGTTGCTTAGCTTCTATAATTACATTTTCTGTATATTCACCCGGCCAAACAAGAATAGTATCGCCAACTAAAGCAGCATCCACAGCATTTTGTATTTGAGTAAAATTTCCGGTACCATCCTGTTTTACAGTTAGTACCTGCGATTTAACAAACGAACTAACAAATACACAAAAAGCTAAAAAACAACAGTTTATTACATATGTTCTGTATTTCATAATTATTATTGTTATATAATTAAATAT
>CAZGWS010000385.1:0-2395 GCA_964528805.1 uncultured Lentimicrobiaceae bacterium
TAAACTGCCGGTTATTTATGTTCTCGATGCACAATGGAACCCATACTTTAATTTAACAACATCATCCATTGATTATTTGACCGAAATAAGAGAATTGCCAAAAAGTATCGTCATTGGAATAAATGCTGTAAACAGACAATATGAATTAACGCCCGAACCTGTAAATGAGGATTGGAAGATACCTAGTTTGGGTGGCGCTAAACATCTAGAAAATCACCTCCTCAAAGAGGTAATACCATTAATAGACAGTCTATATAAAGTACACCCATTCAGAACGGCAATAGGACACTCCTTGGGTGGTACTTTTGCTCTGAATAGCCTTGTTGATAACCCAATGCTTTTTAATGCGGTTATTGCAATAAGTCCTAACCTGCAAATTGACGATGAAGAAATTGCCTTAAAGATGGCAAGAGCTATTAATACATTAAAAAAGGGCAATAAATTTATTTTTGCAACTGTAGGGACAGATGGCCAACCGGACGCATCATTTCTACCACCGTTGAAAAAATTGGACTCAATACTAAGTCTAAAAAATTCGATGATGAATAACTGGAATTTTCATATTTACGAAGGATATAATCACGCAACAACACCTTTAGCAAGTATAAATAATGCGCTCCTAGAATTTGCAAAAAAATGGAGAATCACAGAAGAACAAAAAACAAAAATTATTGCCAAAGGAAATATCATCAAGGATTTTGAGGGCTTTTATGAGCGCCTATCTCTTTGGGCAGGGTATTCAGTGGTTCCGTTAAAAAACAACTATTATGATTTCGCTGGTTTCTTAGAAGATAATAAAAAGTATACTGATGCCATTAGCCTCTATAAGTTAGCAACGAAAAAATTTCCAACCGAATCTAGATTTTATAATGGTATTGCTGAGAATATGATGAAAATTGAAAGTAATAAGGAGGCTAAAGTTTATTTAGAAAAGGCATTGAAAACTTTAGAAAATGAAATATTTGAATGCGAAAACGATAAAGAATATTTTAGAAAATTATATACGAAAAATTTAGAGAAGCTATGATGAGTAATGAGCTATCTACACGAAGCGAAACGTAAGAAAGATGTCATTATGAAGGAGATTTCTGACAGTATTGCATAAAGAGAAGATTATCAGTTTTATACACTTGCCATAAACCACAGATTTAAAAATCTACAATTTCTTCAGCCAAATACATAAAACTACCCTTTGGTGTAGCGAGAAGGACTGGAGTGGTGTGTTGTTTTGTAACAGAAATAAATAACAGAATAAAAATAAACAGATTATGAAAAAAGGAACATTTAAAATTAACATGACAAAGAAGAATACAATCATCATATTTTTAGTATTGCTATGCAGTAATACTTTTTCACAAAGCTTTAATACCGAAGCAATATCAAAACTGTGGGAAGTTACAGATACGCTAAAGAATGATGAAGAATTAACTGATGCATTGTGGTTATCATACTACAATCTAAAAGGGAACAAAGATTATATAGAAAACAATAGAGGACCAGAGAATGTGACGGATCATCGAAGGTTCTTGGAATTGTTCTTTCGCCCATCTTTAGCGGACTCACTAGAAAAAGCACTGCAAAGCGAGCGTTATAAAAACAATGATATTTTTCAAAATCTAGTGTATATAAAGAATAACGAAAAGCAACTTAAAGAATACACCAAAGTGATTGCATCGCCAGAATATTTGGAGCATTGCATTGCGTTATCAAAAGCGTATTTGCCAAAGGGAAAGTATGAAGCGATTCCTGAGGAACTGACTATATATATTCAAGGATTTACCTATGATGCGGCTGTTCAAGGCAATAGTATGTATTTCGGACTTTCTGTTATTCATGATGTTGACAAGCTTAAAAAAGGGCTAATTGCTGCACATGAATTTCACCATGTGCTAAGAAAAGGTAGAGCAATTCAAAATGCTTTATCTGCTGCAGATTCGGCTTCTTATGCAATCATTGACCAAATTAATAACGAAGGAATTGCAGATTTGATTGACAAAGAATTGATTGTGACCCGTACAGAGGAAACGCTCATGGGGTCAATGTTTAAAGAGTGGCTATTGGCGAGTGCTGAAGAGGTTGTTACTAAACTTGATGCTAGCTTCCTTACCAATGCAGAAAAAAATGACGCCTTCATTGATAAAACAGAATTTAGAAAAATCACGAATTATTCAAGTGGTCATGTTCCGGGTTATTATATGGTGGCAGTGATAAAACGTAACGGCTATATGCAAGAGGCAATTGATAATTCTGACAACCCTTTTAGTTTTTTCTACATTTATCATGAGGCTGCAAAAAAGGACAAAGAGAATCCTGTTATGTTTAGTGCTGCAGCAATGAAATACATTAAAGAGTTGGAAATAAAGGCTTATACACAACAATCTGTAAAAACGACAAC
>CAZGWS010000386.1:0-2395 GCA_964528805.1 uncultured Lentimicrobiaceae bacterium
TCAATCATCAGACCATCCATTTCGAGATCGAATGCTTTTTGCGAAATAGACTCAAGCAGTTCACGGCGACCACAAATATGACTCGGGTCAACAATTATTGGGAGTGTAGGAGCAAGTCGTTTGAGTTCAATAGGAATTTCCCACATTGGGGCATTACGAAATACCGAAGTTTCGAAGTAGTGAAATCCTCTATGGATTGCAATAAGCTTATTGATACCCATGGAATTAAGTCGTTCAAGAGCACCAATCCATAATTTTATATCCGGACTTATAGGATTTTTTACCATTACAGGGATGTCAATGCCGGTCAATGAATCGGCAATTGCCTGCACCGAAAACGGATTAACGACAGTACGGGCACCAACCCAAAGTATGTCAACACCATATTTTAATGCTAACTCAACATGGTTGCTGTTGGCTACTTCAACTGTTGTTAATAATCCGGTTTCTTTTTTAACCTGTTGCAACCAACTAAGCCCTTGTTCACCAACGCCATCAAACTCCCCCGGTCGCGTTCGAGGTTTCCAAATACCTGCTCTTAGTACTTTTACCTTGTTAATTTGCTTAATTTGAATTGCAGTTTTAAGTAATTGATCTTCACTTTCAGCACTACACGGACCGGAAATTATCAATGGTTTACCCTTGGTATCAAGCCACTCATTAAGTGGTAATATTTTTAATCTAATACTCACATTGCAAAAGTAGATGTTTTTACGAGAAGGCTCATAAATTTAAGGTTTCATGTTAAACATTTATTTTTGTTGTTATTCAATTTCTTGTTTATCATAGATTAACCGTACAAAACCCAAAACCCATATAATCTTTATTAATATTTAAGAAGACAACTCGAAGAATTCAGATATTCCATTTTTACTTTTCTACCCATAACTAATGCTCTGTTGTCAGCAAAGTGCCCTGCCGGTACATTAAAATATACAGGATAATTAAATTCATCAACGATGCTGCGGATAATCTCAAGGGCGTTTTTCCCAAATGGGATTTTGTTATCGTTCATTTCAACCATTCCACCAATTAACAGTCCGGCGAGATTAGAAAGTTTTCCGGCTCTTTTCAAGCCCATCATCATACGGTCGATGTGATATAGATATTCGTCAAGGTCTTCCAAAAATAATATTTTCCCATCAGTATCCGGAAAAGAGTTGCTTCCAAGCAGGCTGTACAGCACTGATAGGTTACCACCCACTAAAACTCCATCTGCACTACCGGGTTTATTTAATGGGTGTAAATTAAGCTTATAATTAGGTAGCCTACCGAAAAGTGCATTGAATAACGAGCTAAGAGATGCTTTAGTATTTTCTGTAAAGTTAATTGGCATTGATGCATGCAAGGTTTGTATTCCAAAATTGTAATTTACATGGTTGTGAAAGACTGTAATATCACTATAACCAATTAACCAACAGGGGTTTGAAATAAAATTACTAAAGTCGATTTTATCAATAATACGTACAGAACCATAGCCCCCACGAGCAAAAAATACTGCTTTAATTGTCTCATCATCAAGCATGTGTTGTAATTCAGAAGCTCTTATTTCATCATTTCCTGCAAACTGGTTATCTTGCAAAAAAAGATTATCAGTATATATAACATCAAGACCATAGTTACTAATAATTTCAAAAGATGACGCCAACTCATCTTTGCTCACTTTGCGTGCCGGTGCAACAATACCAACTTTATCTCCTTTTTTTAAAAACGGCGGATTTATCATTTTTAAACATATTAATTAACTTTGCCGAAAATACATATTTTTAATTATAGTTTGCTTTAATTCTAAGTAACTATTAACAACACATAAACTGCAAAGTATATGACAAACTACAAAAGATATACCATTACATCGGCACTTCCGTATGCAAATGGTCCAATTCACATCGGTCATCTTGCCGGGGTTTATATTCCTGCTGATATTTATGCACGTTATTTAAGGATGAATGATAGGGATGTGCTTTTTATTGGCGGCTCCGACGAGCATGGGGTTCCGATAACCATTAAAGCACGCCAGTTAGGTGTTAACCCTCAGGATATTGTAGATAAATATCATGGAATTATAAAGAAATCGTTTGAAGATTTTGGTATTTCTTTTGATGTCTATTCGCGGACTTCATCTCCAATACATCATAGTACAGCATCCGAATTTTTTACTAAACTTTATGATGACAATAAGTTTGTTGAAAAAACCAACATGCAGTATTACGACGAGGAGAACAATCAGTTTTTGGCCGATAGATATATTACAGGAACTTGTCCGCATTGTGGGTTTGAAAAGGCGTATGGCGACCAGTGCGAGAATTGTGGAACATCACTTAGTCCGATGGAGCTTATAAATCCGAAATCGGCATTAAGTGGAAATATCCCTGTGTTAAAAGAAACTAAACAT
>CAZGWS010000387.1:0-2386 GCA_964528805.1 uncultured Lentimicrobiaceae bacterium
CCTTTACAAAAAAATAAGTATGGCAAAAAGAGGTTTTCTAAGAGATACTATCGGTGTGTTAAACACTAAAGTAGTTTCAATTGTTTGTATGCTCTTAACAATAGTCCTCCTCACGAGAATACTTGGCACCGAAGGCTTTGGACTTTATTATGCTCTACTTGTTATCCCTATTATAGTAGTCAGTTTCACCAACTTAGGTATTCGAGGTGCTTCAATTTTTATAATTGGGCAGAAAAAATTTACTGATGATAAAATTGTGTCAACAATATTACTAATACTTATTTTTACAAGTATAATTGGAGTATTGTTGAGTTTGGTTGCCTATTATTATTTTAATGAGCCTGAATACACAATGCTCATCGTTGGGCTTATAGTGATAATAATTCCTTTCCGGCTTGCCATTGTTTATATTAGCGGTGTATTTTTAGGTAAAGATGAAATACGAAAGTCAAATCAGTTTGAGTGGTCTATTAACCTCATTAACTTTGTGTTAGCTGTAATATTAGTTTGGTGGCTTAAGCTGGGGCTGATGGGTGCTGTAATAGCAATATCGGTTGCTAATATAATTGTTGGTTTATGGGGATTAGTGATAATATTTACAAAGTTCAATATTAACATCCGGATCTATCCAAAAATAATAAAGCAACTATTGCGGTTAGGGATAATGTTTTCGTTTACATTTTTTGTAATACAATTAAATTATCGCCTCGACATATTGTTGATTGAAAAGCTAAGTACAATTGAGCAGGTTGGAATTTACTCGCTTGGAGTGCATATTGCCGAACAGTTATGGCAAATACCTTTTGCAATTAGCATTGTTTTGTTTAGCCGCACAGCAAACCTAAAAAATCAAAACGACATAACACAATCCACAATTTCGGTGGCACGCTTGTCGTTTCTGCTTATCCTGTTATTATCGGTTGTAGCACTAATTATCGCTCCTTATATTATACCACTTATTTTTGGGTCAGCTTTTGCGGCAAGCACCGATATACTATTTTTAATGCTTCCCGGCATAATTATACTGGTCATTTTCAGGGTATTAAGCGGACAGGTTGCCGGTATGGGGAAGCCTTACTATGCTGTATATATTTTTCTACCGGCATTAATAATTAATATTCTTTTAAACTTTTTGTGGATACCGGAGTATGGTGGCAAAGGAGCTGCTTGGGCATCAAACGTTAGTTACGCAGTAGGGACGATAGGATACTGGATACTATATTCTAGACTAGTAAAAGTAGATTATTTTGAAATTTTACGATTTAAAATGTCTGATATAAGTATCTTTGCCAAAGTAGCAACAAAGCTGGTACAAAAATGGAAGACATAAACAAAATACCTTTTTTCTTTATTGTTGGGCGACCAAGATCAGGAACAACATTACTCAGGACCTTGTTTGACGCTCATCCAAATGTGAATATTCCTTCAGAAAGTCAGTTTATTATCGACCTGTATCCCAAATATGGTAAAATTACTAATTGGACAGAAAAAACTATTATATCCTTTTACAACGATCTGCTAACACAGTGGCTATTTGACACATGGGCTATGGATTACCAAGAATTAAAAGCTAATTTATTAAAATGTAAAGGCGAAAATACTTACAGTACTATTACAAAGGTGGTTTATAGCCAATACGTCTCATTTTTTAAAAAAGATAAAATCCTTTTTTTTGGCGATAAGAATCCCGGTTACACAATCTACACGAAAAGATTATTAAAAATATTTCCGGAAGCAAAATTTATACATATTGTACGTGATTACAGAGATAATTTTGTGTCGATAAAAAATGTTGACTTTGAGTTACCTGCGCCAGCTCTAGTAGTTCAAAAATGGAAATATTTCTTCAATAAGTTTAATAAAGATAGTGAAATAAAGCCTGATGCATATTATGTACTTAAATACGAAGATCTGGTTACAGACCCAGAGCTACAGCTTAAAAAACTATGTAAATTTTTAGAATTAAAATATGATAATAAAGTTCTGAATTTCTATGAGAAAAAAGAAGAAGCTCTCAAAACATATTCACCCAAATTTATGCATAAGTATCAATCAAGTTTGATGCAAAAAATAAATACAAACAAAATTGGAGTTTGGAAAACGCAGTTATCACCTTGGCAGATAAGGCTTATGGATGCTACTGTAGGTAAAACAGGGAGTGAAGCCGGATATGAAAAAAAATATAACGACTTTGATTTGTGGATTACCATTTATGCTGTACCCGGAAAACTTTATGCAAATGCCTTAAATGTTGCCACAAATATTGTTGATAAATTTCCATATAAGCTAAGAATGAATATACTTAGTAAGGGACCTTTATTCCTCGCAAAAGTTTATCTATCAATATTTAATCCAAAAAAGTTGAATGGCATGAAAGATATGATGG
>CAZGWS010000388.1:0-2382 GCA_964528805.1 uncultured Lentimicrobiaceae bacterium
GACGTAATAGTCATTCTATTGCGCCGATCTTCGTGGAAAATATCGGTCGTTTTAGCAAGCTAAAAATAAGTGGACTTGATCAGAGGCTCCTTAAGGACACCTCCATTCATCAATTAATAGAGTCGCCCACAAAATAGCCAGATTTTAAATCTAAAAAACAAATTTAAATGCCCCCCCAATCAGATCAACCAAACGATTTTACTCAAACCAAAGACCCAGATGCTCAGCGCGAAGCTGAAAAATATGAGAACCCTATTCCTAGTCGAGAACTTATTCTTCAATTAATTGAAGAAATAGGCAAGCCCTTACGTCGGCAACAAATTGCTCAACAATTTGGTCTTGAATCTGCTGATAACCTTGAAGCATTGCGGCGACGCTTACGAGCAATGGAGCGAGATGGGCAATTATTATTTAATCGTAGACAAAAATACTGTCTTGTTAACAGTAAAGATTTAATTGCCGGAAGAGTCCTGGGTCATGCGGATGGCTTTGGTTTTGTTAAGCCAGACAATGGTTCGGATGATCTGTTTTTATCACCCAGAGAAATGAAATCTCTTATGCACAACGACAGAGTTGTTGTTAGGGTTGCAGGGCTAGATAGAAAAGGGCGGAGAGAGGGCGCGTTAGTTGAAATACTTGAACGTAATACAAATCAGGTTGTGGGGCGCTTATTTAAAGAAAAAGGTGTTATTTTTGTTGTCGCTGACAATAAAAAAATAACGCAAAACATATCCATACCTAAGGATGAAGTTGGCAAGGCAAAGAAAGGACAAATTGTTGTTGCAGAAATTATTCAGCACCCAAGTAATCATCGTCCAGCAATAGGGCGAATTGTCGAAATATTGGGCAAGCATATGGCACCTGGTATGGAAATAGAAATGGCACTTCGTTCTCATGATTTGCCTTTTCAATGGCCTAATGAAGTCATTGCAGAAACCAAACCTTTAACTAAGGAAGTGCCAGAGGCCGCAAAAGAAAATCGAGTTGATATTCGCGATTTACCATTAGTCACTATTGATGGTGAAGATGCTCGTGATTTTGATGATGCGGTTTATTGTAAAAAAACTACAAAAGGCTGGAAACTATTAGTAGCTATCGCTGATGTTTCTCATTATGTACAGGTTAATACTGCCCTTGATGCTGAAGCAAAAAATCGAAGTACCTCGGTTTATTTTCCGGAACAAGTGATTCCCATGTTGCCGGAAATATTATCGAATGGTTTATGTTCAATCAATCCAGATGTTGATCGACTGTGTATGGTTTGCGAACTGACTATTAATCAAGAAGGTAAAGTCGTTCGTTCAGGTTTTTTTAATGCTGTGATGCGTTCTCATGCACGATTAACCTATACCAATGTTGCCAAGATTTTAGTTAAAAAAGATAAAACACTGATTAAAAAATATTCAGCATTAATTCCAGACCTTAACGAGCTTTATAGCCTTTATAAAGTGATGCGTAAACAGCGTGAATTACGTGGTGCTATGGATTTTGATACGCAGGAAACTCAAATTGTTTTTGCTAAAGATAGAAAAATAGAGAAAATTGTTCCAACCGAAAGGAATGATGCGCATAAGTTAATTGAAGAATTTATGATTACTGCCAATAACGCAGCGGCTCGTTTTCTTATTCGTAAAAAGATGCCACATTTGTTACGTGTGCATGAAGGGCCAGGGACAGAAAAATTACTGACGCTGAAAACCTTTTTAAATGAATTGGGTTTAATGTTAGGTGGCGGTGATAAACCGACACCATTGGATTATATGCACTTGCTTGCTTCAGTTAAGGACAGAGACGATGCCCATTTAATTCAAACTGTTTTGTTGCGTTCTTTGTCTCAGGCAGTTTATAGCCCTGAGAAAAAAGGTCATTTTGGTTTGGCTTTAGATGCCTATGCACATTTTACGTCACCCATTAGGCGTTATCCTGATTTATTAGTGCACCGGGCGATTAAACATTGTATAGATAATAAACCTGCATCCAGTTTTTTTTATGGACTACCGGATATGGTGGTTTTGGGAGAGCATTGTTCAGCGAATGAACGTAGAGCAGACGAGGCAACGAGAGACGTTGTTAATTGGCTTAAATGCGAATATATGATGGATAAAATAGGCGAAGAATATAAAGGCATTATCACTGCAGTTACAGGGTTTGGTTTTTTTGTAGAGCTAGAAAATATTTTTGTCGAAGGTCTTGTTCATATCACAAATTTACCCCAAGATTATTTTCATTTTGATGCTAAAACACATCAATTAAAGGGAGAGCGAACAGGGATAAACTATAGATTAGGTGATAAGGTTGAAGTACGTGTGGCCAGAGTTGATTTGGACGATAAAAAAATTGACTTTGATTTAACGAATCTACCCAGACGTAAGCCGGCTAAGA
>CAZGWS010000389.1:0-2361 GCA_964528805.1 uncultured Lentimicrobiaceae bacterium
TCTTGGGTACGCTGCACCCTTTAAACCGCATTATTTAAACACAAACCCATTTGGGGCAGTTCCCGCAGGGAAATCACCTTTCAACGTACCGTCACTATCATACCTATACACCGTTCCGTTTCCTTGAAATCCTGCAGCATCTGCTACATAAATCTCTCCTGTTTCTGGATCAACGCCTAATCCATAAAATTGCGTTGCCGATGTGTTTTCAACTAAAGGTGCATTTGGTAATGCCGTATCTGTTATAGCAATTTCATACACCTTCGTGCCTTGAATAATATATAGTTCATCTCCTGCCTTATTTTTTGCAAGTCTCCCCACTGGGTTAATTCCTAGCATGATACTATCCTCTTTTTGTAAAGAAACTGGATCTATTTTATACAGCCGACCATCATTCCCTCCAAAAGTACCAGTACATAGCACCCATAGTTTATTGTTTTTGTCTTCCATCATTTCAGAAGGACCAAAATATACTTCAATATTTTTGCTAAGACTTTCAGTTGTAGGGTCTATCACTGCTATACTATTTGTAAAGTTATTACTAGCAAAAAGATGCTCTTTTACTACTAATAGATTCTCTGTTCCGTTATCTGTATTTATTTTTTTGGTTACCTCCAGGGTGTTCAAATCAATTACTGCCACATACGACTGGTCTAGCTGAAAGCTAGCGTCAAAACTTCCCCAATTTGTCAAAAACCCTTTGCCATTATAAGCGGTGAAATATCTTGGGTTTGCTAAATCTGTTGTGAGTGTATCGGATAATTTGAAAGTATCATAATCAACAGAAACTAGTTTATTGCTATTATTTACAACCACGTAGCCCTTGAGACCATCAACATGAAGGGATTGTACCACATCTCCCAACAATGCATTATCATTTGCTTTACCAAACAAGTCTTGTATGGCAGTTTTAGTAGTTGGGTTGTAGTAAGAAATCGTCCCGTTGGAAGCGCCAAAATTTCCTTCATTTACTATGAATACTCCCCTGGCATATTCCCCCGTGGGCACAATTACTTTGGGATCATCATCAGGGTTACAAGAGGACAAAAATACGATGGCTAATATTAGTGCCGATAAAAATACTTTCTTGAATGTGTTCATTTTTTAAATTTTAATTGTTAAAGTTTAGGTGATAGCGAATGCTAATGTTATAATTTCTTATTGGCATCGCTCTATTTAAGTAGTTTTGATATGATGTGTTTAAAATATTTTTGACGTTAAACGAAATGTCCAATACCGTTTTTTTGAAACTGATTGTCTTGCCTAATGACGCATTTAGTAACATGTTAGATGGCAAGAGACCAAACCTGTCATTAGCGTTAGAGAGGTTTGTGAACCTAGCGCCAGTATAATTGGCATTAACATTCCAGCGCCATGTTTTATACTTTAATTTTTGATATACTATGAATTGATGAAAAGGAGTATATGCTAATTGCTTTCCTACATTTACGATAGTCCTTTCGTCTTCTAAAATGGTTGACTTCGTATAAGCATAGTTTCCACCAAGCGTCCAGTGAAGGTTTTGAAATTGTATCGTTGCTTTTGCAACAAGCTCTATCCCATTGCTTTTTACCTTTCTTATGTTGTTTGGCGACCAAAGGTCTGCTGTCTGTGGCGACCATACAATCCAATCATTTGTAAGCATTCTATAATGTGTGAGTTCTGCTTCCCAGCTCCAATTATTACCCCGCTGTTTATATAAAACGCCCACTTCACCACTTACGCCATCTTCCGGTTTTAAATCAGGGTTTCCGCCAGGCGCCCAATACCTATCATTAAATGTGGGCGCTCGGTAATTTCTTGAAAACTGCCCCTTTAACTTTACAGATTTAGCTACAAGCCAGGAAATTCCGATGGCGGGCGTAAAAGGAGACTTGTAACTTGGGTGAAATGATTTTCTCAGGTTAACACTTAGCAACAGAGGCTCCGCTATTTCATACTTTATCAAAGCAAAAATATCGGCACTACTTTCAGAAGTTTCACTTAGGTAGCTATGCACATCAGCCACCGTTGTGTTCCAATTACCTCCCGTTTTTATCCTTACTTTATCATTTATTTCTTTCTCATAATTAATGTTCCCCACAAACTGAGTGGCTTTTATTCTATTGCTTTCATTGTACAGCTCATCATCTGACACGTATCCCACCTTTATATTAAAAAATCCAGCCTTGCTATGACTATAATAGTCAAGGGAAAGTCTAATATTTTCATCCTGAAGAGCATCATCTGATGGGGCGCTAATGGCAGGTTGCAATTCTCTAAAATTGAAGGCATGCCATCCATTAAACACTAGCATTTTCCCCTCACTAAATTTATAGCCTATCTGTTGCATCAACCCATAGTTTAGCGTTGCCGTATGAT
>CAZGWS010000390.1:0-2360 GCA_964528805.1 uncultured Lentimicrobiaceae bacterium
GCACAATTGAAACACCGGATTGTTCCAAGTACTGAGCTCTGGCGAGCAGATCCATTACATAGAAAGGTTGAATCTGCTCTATTCGCGTTGAATGTTTATACAATCGTTTTGCTCCATGGCACTATTTTTTCTGAATTCGACATACAACACAGCCTTCACAAGTATGCTAAAAATAAACGATAACACTTTATGCTTGCCTGGTTAGTTTTTTACGAGGCAAAATGCCTGATATTTTTCACATAAACCCCTATCAAGTACTTTTTCATTGAAAAGTTATTATATATACAAACACCTATGATCTATATCATAGGTGTTCTAACCTAGCATGTGTTTATATATATCTCACTGCAATAACTTAATTTTATCAGAATCTGAAAATTACAACCATAGTATCAATAAATATTACTAAAGGATCAATAGACATATCAATTTGTGACGGTCAAATTAACACATAGCAATACAAAATAGTAATATTTAATCAGTATTTATTGATATCAAACTTTTTTTGAAAATTCTGCATATCACTTGCTTATGAATTTAATGCCTCTTAAAAAAACATAGATAAATATTATACTCAATACGATAGAAAACGGCTGCTATAGAAAGCAACAACCAACTCCTAACGATTAGTGGGTTGACATATACACGATGCTCTCGGCAGTTACTATAAAACCCAGTCTGCTATAAAAAGTGAGGATAATTTCAAATCTAAAAACATTATGAGGCATAGTTTAAAGGTTTTGATAATACAGGGTACTATCAAAGATAGTTATTAAAGAACACCTGATATATTTAACCCCTAATAAATATACTCAGATATACTTGTTTAAATAAGCATTTTACAGATAGACGAACGCTATATATTAAATCAATAACTAAGGCATCTTATTTACTAAAAAATATATTAAATCGTTTCGTCCATAGCAAAAATCAACTCGGGACAAGGAAGCGCCGACATTTCAATGGCAATTTGCGATTGAACCTGGAGGGATTTAGAAATGATGTTTGCTAATCCCAAGCCGGAAATGTTTCATGGAAGGACATTTCCGTATTGCAATTAATTTCATGAAAAATAATTTTTCTTAGAGGCTTTTATTATGAAATTCTATTCTTGTTTAAAAACACTCTTTTTATCTGGCGTATTACTTTCGTCCTCAGTGCATGCATTTGATGTGGTAAGACGCTGGGAATCTACAACTCCCGGTGTTGGTCCTTCAATAACATGGGCTTTTGCTAATGATGGAGCGAATTGTCGGGTGAATACTGATTCGTTATGCGCTGATAACGGTGGCACGGTAAGTGATATCTCAGGAAGCATCATTCCTGGAGAAGACCCTGGAGTTATTATCGGAGAAGCTAGCCGTGCTTTTGAAGCCTGGTCTGATGTTGCTAATATTTCTTTTGAATTTGTATTTGACCAAGACGCTGATATTTTAATTGGTGGACATCCTATAGACGGTCGCTTCGATGGAGGAACAGGTAGCACTCTTGCGCATACATTTTCTAACGTTTTTAACTTAGGTACAGATAATGAAATTATCAGTTTAGTCGATATTCATTTTGACACTGATGATATGTTCAGTCTGACACCTGATTCAGATGGTGGGTTTTTCTTTAATTTTCTAACTCATGAAATTGGACATGCTTTAGGACTAGGTCATGAAGATGACTTTGGCGCAATAATGAATACAATCGTTCCTGATCAACCTACAGGCTTGCAGGCTGATGATATTGCTGGCATTCAAGAAATCTATGGTGCTGCGGTTCCTCTCCCTGCAGCAGTTTGGATGATGTTCTCTGGGTTAGGCTTTCTTGCAGCAATGCGTAAACATGTTATTGCATCCTGATTAGTCAAACCAAGTACATCGATTGAAATTAATTCACTGTTAAATATTCAGTTTAAGTTTATGTTGTTAATCCTGCCCATGCAACGTAGGCAGGATTATCTAAGCAGAAATCAATCTAAATTGATGATCAAAAAAATTTTTAATTGATAACACTACCATCAGATTTCCCGATGAACTTATGAGTTGGATCCACCAAGGCTGAACATGTGTAGAAGGACGAACCAGTCTATGTGGTTATTTTCGATCAAAAATCCAAGTTGAAGCAATTACTGAGTCTGACTGCACGCTTGTACTCCTTCAAGAGATTATCAAGGAAGTACGCAATTCCTAGGGCAAGGAGACAGCAACTGCCTACCTGGTTATTTTAACAAAAAATTGCCTGAAAACACTTACTTAAGAGGTAACAATGATGAATAAAGCAAGAAATACCGGAAATCAAACGCCTGAATTTTTTATTGTTGCAGGTTTACTTTTAATACTGTTATCGGAAACCTCCCTGGCAGCACCGATTGA
>CAZGWS010000391.1:0-2357 GCA_964528805.1 uncultured Lentimicrobiaceae bacterium
TATTATACACTCATCTTCTATGTAATTTTTCATGGATTTTTTGCGGCAACAATGGTGCTGTTGTGGAATATAGGCTCATTATATTTTTGCAAACCTTCCGAAGCCGGCACTTATCAATCTCTTCATCTTTCGCTAACAGGAGCAAGGGCATTGTTTGCACCGTTGCTTGGGGTATTTTTTTACGAAATATTTGGTTTTACCATAACTTTCTTAATTGCAATTATTTCGCTTATGATTAGCATTGTGTTGATGCTATGGTCGTATAAACTTCACCCATTCTAGTATTTATAAAACGCACTAATAGTTTCACCCGATTTGTTATATTTTGTTAAAATTAAATCCAAATTATAATTGATTATTTATTGAAATTAACTTCTTGCAAGATAACTTTTTACTATAAAAAATAAAATATATTTAACCATTTGTAAGTGCTGTTATTAGTATTTTTACTATTTTGATGCTAACTCTAAACTACTATTAGTATTACTTAATAGTCAGAATATCAATTTCATATAATAAATCTGCAAATAAAATACAAATCTTATATTTGTTAATATTATCAATTATAATAATTTTTGTAATTGCAGAAATTAGCATTCCTATTACTACTATTATCCCTATAATTGTAAAATTTATTTGTCTTATAAATTATGTATAACGGCTGTACGATAATCATCTTGCTTTTGTAAATGTTATACTTTTGGACTCAATTAAATAAAAAATTAAAAACGAATGAAAAGAATACTTAAAATTAGTTTGTTTCTACTGGTAACTTTTACAGTAAATAATATTGGCTACAGCCAAAATACTACATCTCCGTTGGATGCTAATAAAACGATTAAAAAATATTCAACACTTTTATATTTAATCAACAACTATTATGTTGACACCATGGATATTCCAAAGATAACTGAAGATGCAATTGTTGAAACATTGCGTGAGCTTGACCCTCACTCGGCATACATACCAAAAAAGAGCGTAGAAAAAGCAAACGAAACATTAAAAGGAAGTTTTGAAGGCGTTGGTATAACATTTCAGCTTTTTAAAGATACAATACTTGTTATAGCTCCAATTCCTGGGGGCCCATCCGATAAGGTTGGCATTATGGCAGGTGATAAGATAATTACTGTTGATGGTGAAAATGCCTTTGGAAAGGATATTACAAATAATTGGGTAATTAACCATTTACGGGGTAAAAAAGGGACGAAAGTTAAAGTAGGTATTTACAGAAGAGGAAATAATGAACTTATAGATTATGAGATAGTGCGTGATAAGATTCCAATTAATAGCTTAGATGCTGCTTTTATGCTAAACCATAATACCGGATACATAAAACTAAACCGTTTTGCACGACAGTCGCTAACCGAATTTAACACCGCAGCCACTAAGCTAAAGGAACAGGGGATGAAGAATCTCGTTTTCGACCTTCGCAGTAACTCTGGTGGATACTTGGGTACGGCAATGAGTATTGCTGATGAGTTTTTGCCTGCAAACGACTTAATTGTTTACACTCAGGGTGTACACCAGGAGCGACAAGAGTTGCGAGCTACCAGTAAAGGTGAATTTGAAAAAGGAAAGCTTGTTGTTCTTATTAACGAAGGCTCTGCCTCGGCAAGTGAAATAGTTTCGGGAGCAATACAGGATTTGGATCGTGGTGTAATAATTGGGCGTAGATCTTTCGGTAAAGGATTGGTTCAGCGTCCATTTAAAATGCCCGATGGATCTGAAGTGCGTTTAACTGTGGCTCGGTATTATACACCTTCAGGAAGATGCATACAAAAGCCTTATGATGAGGGTGTTGAAGAATATTATAAGGATTTTGCCAATAGAATGAAGCATGGTGAAACTTTTCATGCCGATAGTATCCATTTCCCCGATTCATTAAAATACCAAACAAAAGCCGGACGTACAGTTTATGGTGGTGGAGGTATTATGTCTGATATTTTTATTCCCCTTGATACTATTCGCTATAGCAAACTCTATTCTTCTCTTATAAGAACCGGTGTGATAAACGCTTATGTTAACGAATTTCTGGATCGTAATCGTAGTAAGCTACTCACTAAATATCATAATTTTAAAGATTTTAACACCTCGTTTAAAGTGAGTGATAAAGATTTTTCTAAATTTATCGCAAAAGCAAAAGCTAAAGATCTTAAATTCACTACGGATGATATTGCTCCAAATAAAGAATTCATTAAAGTACAGTTAAAAGCACTAATTGCTCGAAATCTTTATGAAGTAGGCGATTATTTTGAAGTTATCGCACCCCTCGACGCCGATATCCAAAAAGCAATTGAAGTAATTAATAATAATGATGCTTATAATAATTTGTTGTTGAAACACTAACGATAATAATG
>CAZGWS010000392.1:0-2320 GCA_964528805.1 uncultured Lentimicrobiaceae bacterium
TGGGCAAGTAGCGGAACAACAGGTGATGTAACTTTAGAGTTTGCAGGTACGCTTAATACCGGAGACTTTTCGCCGGTAATAACACTTTCCGGATCTCCCACAACATCGGGGTGGAATCTTGTTGGTAATGATTTTCCATCAGCAATTGACTGGGGTACAGAGAATAATCCAATTCCGGGTTTTACTCGTACAAATATTGATAGTACAATTTATTTCTGGACAGGATCTCAGTATGCTACTTACAATCCCACCGGAGATGGAACCGGGACCAATGGCGCAACGCAATATATTGCATCAATGCAAGGCTTTTACATCCATGCAAATGGTGCAAGTCCTGCATTAACAGTTCCTCAGGGTTCACGTGTTCATAATGCACAGTCATTTAGAAATACTAATAGTGTTAATCAATCTATTAGCTTAACGGTACATTCAACAAATTACTCCGATGAAATTATTATAAGGATAAACGACAATGCTTCCGCCGGTTTTGACACTCAATATGATGCCTATAAGCTTTACGGGATACAGAGTGCTCCACAATTATACGATGTAACAGATAATGAGATACTTTCTGTTAATAACCTTCCAATGGTTGACCATAAAGTTGATGCTAATATAGGTTTCATTCCGGGTACCGAAGAGACGCACACAATTTTTGCCGCCGGTACCGATAGTTTTAATGACGATGTGGTGCTAAGTCTTGAAGATATTCAGGAAGGTATTACAATTAATCTCAAAACCGACTCTGTTTACACATACTTTGCTTCACCCGGTGATGACCCAAATAGGTTTATACTTCATATTGATGCAGGCATTGTGGGTGTACAAAATTTTGATAAGCCAAAAGAAAATCTCATATACATGTGGAATGATAAAATTGTTATAGAAAATACAAACGATGAAAAAATATCAGGAGATGTAAATGTTTATGATATACTTGGCAGATTACAGTTTTCAGATAAACTCAACGGAGTTACAAGGCAAGTTTTTAGCCCAAGTTTACGCACGGGCACATATATAGTTATACTTAGCAACAACAGCAATATTCAATCAAAAGTATTATTAAAATATTAAAAATATGAGATCCCCGGCTCGATTATTACTTCAACTCATTATTGTTATTTCGTTTATATTAGCTTCGATGCAGGCTACTGCGGGAAGCCAGCCACCCGATCCAGGAGGGACCCCTGTCGGGGGAGGTCCTCCTGTTGGAGGTGGTGCACCGGTTGGCAGCGGTACTGTAATTTTAATTGTCGCAGCAACTGCATACGGCTTATATAAAACTAAGGCATTGCTACGAAATAAGTTGACTAAAGCAAGCGAAAAACTGTAATGATTGTAGAGTTTAAGAAAATATTAAAAGTGCTACTTTAATGAATTGTCCAAGTTCTTATCGTAAACACTCATGGCAGCGTAACTCATACCCATATTTGAAAAGCCGCCATCGTGAAATAAATTTTGCATGGTTACTTTTCGGGTGAGATCGGAGAATAAAGTTACGCAATAGTTAGCACATTCCTCAGCATTGGCATTACCCAAAGGCGACATCCTTTCGGTAAAATCAAGAAGGCTTCCTACACCTTTTACACCTGAGCCTGCTGTTGTTAGCGTTGGAGATTGCGATATTGTATTTACTCTAATCTTTCTCTCTCTTCCATAAATATATCCAAAGCTTCGTGCAATTGATTCGAGCAATGCTTTGGCATCTGCCATATCATTATATCCATAAAGTGTACGCTGTGCAGCAATATATGAAAGTGCAACTACAGATCCCCACTCGTTTATTGCATCCATCTTGAATGCCACTTGTAGCATCTTATGGAATGAAATTGCCGAAATATCTAACGTTTTATCAAAATATGAATAATTAACATCGTTGTAAACTCTCTTTTTTCTTACGTTAAGCGACATACCTATTGAGTGTAATACAAAGTCTATTTTGCCACCCATAATGTCCATCGAACGCTCAAAAACATGCTGTAAGTCATTGGTGTTAGTAGCGTCTGCCGAAATGACTTCGGTATTACACTTTTTAGCCAATTCGGTAATCTGCCCAAAGCGAATAGCTGTTGCCGTATTACTTAACGTTATCGAAGCACCTTCCTCATATGCTTTTTCAGCCACTTTCCAAGCAATAGATTTATTGTCGAGAGCTCCAAAAATGATTCCCCTTTTTCCTTTTAACAGATTATATGACATATCAATAAATATTTATTTCGTTTCTAATTTAGACTGATTCCAAACGGCAAAGATAAAAAGTATTTGGAATGTTCGAAATCTTTAATGAATTATCGAAATTAACTCATAAATATCATTAATA
>CAZGWS010000393.1:0-2319 GCA_964528805.1 uncultured Lentimicrobiaceae bacterium
CTTTGACGCTTTCTTATCAAAGACTTGAAAATGATGAGTTTTCTTGCAGGTACTATTTACACTTCAGTACCTGTGTAATTTGGTACTTAGCAGCTTCAACATTTGACCCTGAAGTAACATTTTTGTATGCCTCACAGGCATTTGATGTATCTCCTTTACCTTCATAAGCCTGACCCAATGTAAAATACAAATCTCCTTTGTCGCCGGTTTCCAGACTAATAGCTTTGTTAGCGGCTACAACAGCCTCATCCCAGCTTTTTGTTTTAACATTGGCAATTGATAAATAGTAGTATGCGTTAGCATTACCAGAAGCATATTTAAACGACATATTTATGTATTCGGCAGCTTTTTTACCATGTTCTCTCTGTATCTCCTTAGCCCCGGCATTTACTAAAGTCTTGGCAGTAGTTGATTTGGCTCTTTTAACAGTTTTGGCTGCTTTTGGATTGTTGGCACCATACTCAATTACTTTATCCATTTTTATCATCATATTAGTAAAATCATCTTGTGATTTATACACCAACCCTTCACCATAATATGCTTTTACATATTTTGGCAGCAATTCTAACGCCATTTCATATTCGGCAAAGGCCTCCTGCGGCTTGTTATTTTTAAGTAATGCTCCACCTTTCGAGGTGTGTACTCTCGCAATATATGAATTTGCTTGTTTTTGTTTTGAAGTGTTGCCAAGTTTTTCTGCAAGTTGATATAGCTTATCGAGAGTAGCTATGGCAGCATCGAATTTGTGCCCTTTGTACTGTGTTAATCCATATTTTAAATAAGCATTCATCAACTGCTTTTCAATATTTGCTTTAAGATCTTCGGCATCAACACCTGCCTTTGTAGCAATATTAAGTGCAGATTCATATGAAGTTACAGCACTCTCATAGTTTTTTTCTTTATAAAATTCATTACCTTCATTGTACTTAGCTCCGGCATCTTCAACAGATTGTGCCATAACTACAAAAGTGAACATCATCATGCCCACCATTAAAATAGACTTCTTTATAAAACTCATAATTAATAAAAATATTAAGATTAAAATTGGTGCGCAAGATACAAAAAAACTCCAATCATGTGAAAATGTATTTTTATCTATTTTTCAAATATCTTAATGCCACTACCAAAAAAAGATGCCCATGCAAAACCATGTGCTGTATATGAGGTAGATGATCCAAGACGCTTCCCCTTTAAAGGTCCATCAACAACCAAGCCTGTGATATCATACTTATTACCAAAATTATCAGAGAGGATAATGGGTAGCGAATTTTGTACCGGTGAAAATACCGACTCAGGATTTCCGGTATCATCAATAAAGCCTACAATAAATTGCAAAGTTTTGCTTCCTACAACAATAACTTTTAAATTACTAAAGTTTGTGTTGTAGGTACTAACTGAATCGGCAAACATATCATAATTGAACAGCATAGCAGCTTTACCTCCAACTGTAATATTGGTATTTACAAAACCGAAAAAATCTCCATTTGGAATAACTACATTATTGTCAACAGGGTCTCCTTGATTCTTGCTTTGCTTTAGTGGTATGCAGATAGAATCGTTACAAATATTTTCGGACGTATCAACGAGTACAAGTGCCTTTGGAAACGACTTTGCAACAGTTGCGCCCAAAGCTAACAAAAGAGTCTCGCTTTCAAGATCTTCACCGGCACTATTCCCTTTTATACTCTGTAAAATCATTTGCGACCAATAGCTTTTGCCATTTCTGTCGTAAGGGATAAGGTTTTCATTATAAAGATGACCCGAAACCCCAAATTCGCTAACCTTGTCATTAATGTCTCTATTCCATGCAATTGCACTACCAGTAAGCGGGCAATATGTAACGGCATAATAATGATTTCCAATCCTATCGTTAACTATTTCATGCCCTCCCAATATACTTTCTGGATAAATTTTAACAGTATCACCATATCTATAAACATATACTTTTTCATTAACATTTAAATTATTTTTGCTTATTGTTTGAAAATAAGGATTGTCGATAGATTTAATCCTGTCGGCAGGCAGCTGTGATATCAATAATTGATTAAGTGGTACAGTCCAACCATCTCCACTCTGGCTATTTCCACTATTTGATTGAAATCGTGTATTTTGCTTTGAACAGCCGGATATAAATATTACGGCTAAATATAAACTTAATGTTATGTTACGCATAGTGGAAGCTTTTGTTTTTTAGTCGAAGTCCACCATTTTTTCTGACATGAATAACAACTTTTTAACACCGGTTGGTAATTAGTCTTTGTAAGAAAACGCCAAATACTGTGTTATTCTCGTTTTTGAATCAGTCAACTACAATTCGTA
>CAZGWS010000394.1:0-2315 GCA_964528805.1 uncultured Lentimicrobiaceae bacterium
TGAATTTTAATACCTTCATCAACAAATACCGGATAGATGAAGCCAAACGAATATTTATGGATCCGCATAATGACATCCCCTTAAAGGCTTTATATGAGCAACTTGGCTTTTCATCTTATGCCCGGTTTCATGAGGCTTTTAAAAAATATACGGGTGTTACTCCTTCGTTCTTTCTAAAGACCATTAAGAAGTTATAACAATCTTATAAGTTGGATAATCTATTACGGATTTACCAATCCGTAAGAAGTATTTTTCTAAAAATCATATTATTTATGAACTTTGAGAAATATATGGATACCCTTTGTTCAAAAGTCCACAGTTATGAGAATTTTATTCCATCACAAATTTGAAAAGAGAAAATACAACTTTCTTTCGGTTCAAAAGATTTACCTGTTCATATATGTAAGGATTGGGCGAGGGCTAAATTTTCCAATAGAGTTTGCCAGCCTGCTTAATAAGGGACTTATTTTAAATTTAAATTCTTAAAAACCATGAAGACACTTATAGTATTTATCATCTCTTTTGCGTTTTTCTCCCCCTGTTTTTCTCAGCAAAATTTAAGGCTTGCTTTCCCGGATGAAATAACTTACAGAGGCGATATGGCTTATTTTCATGATTCGCCATTTACAGGATTATTGGTTGATAAAAAGACGAATAGGCAATTGGGGGAATTCAGGAATGGATACAAAAACGGAGTGTTTACAAAGTATTACACTGATGGGAAAAAGAAAGCCGAAGGAAAGTATTCAATGGGGATAAAAAATGGGGCTGAATCTGAGTGGTATGAGAATGGGCAGCAGAAATCAACCTATACATATATTAATGGAAAACTTGCCGACGGAGTTTATGTTATGTATTATGAAAACGGGGGAAAGTCAAGAGAGGAGAGGATAAAAAATGGACTAATTGTTGATGGTGATTATCCGGTATTTAATGAAAGGGGAGTTCAAATTGAGACAATATCTTACAAAAATAACGTTGTCATTTCCGTAAAAAACAAGAACGGTAAATACAAACAATATTATAATACAGGACAATTAAAAAGCGAAGGATATTTAAACAACCAGGGCATTCAAAATGGGCAATTTACTGATTGGTGGCAAAACGGGCATAAAAAGGATGAGGGTTCTAAAATTAATGGAAAATTAAATGGGAGATTCACTACATGGAACGAAAATTCAGATAAAACATCAGAGCAATATTTCAAAAATGGCAAACAAGACAGTATTGAGACAATCTGGGAGAAAAACGGAAATATTAAAACACAGTATTTTAAAGAAGGAGTTTTAGTTAAAGAGACTTTGAAGAACAGTGCTGATCTAATTTCAAATAATTTTCCTGCAAAAAATGAATACCTATATTTGTTTTTAACTGAAGAAGGAGCAAAAAAAGTATTCGTGAAAGTAATTATTGATGACAGGACAATTTCTTACGATGCGCTAAAGAAGACAATGGTTGCCAACTTGTTAGCCTCCATGAAACCTCGGTTAATTTATACCCCGGATTGGTATAATTATAATAATGAATATATTTCTTATACAATAGAATTTAGTAACTTGAGATATTATGCTGAATCCAGTTACAGCGATTTAGCTGGAAGCACAATGTATCATGGGGAATGTGCATATCGAATAAAACTACTCGATAATCAAAACAAATTGCTTGACAATGAGTTTTATAATAGCAACACTAAGAGATCAATAATAGTTACATCATACGGAGATAGGCATAAAGCACTGAGTAAAGGTATAAAAAAAGCTAGTAGTGAATATTTTGTATATAAAAACTTCCCTATTAAATCTGATCTTATTAAAATAAATAAGACAAACAAGAGTAAAGCTAAACTGGTAAAAATATCTTCCGGGTATCAAAAAGGGGTAAAAAGAAAATTGAGATTTAATATTTATTCCGGAAACTTCTTGGAATCAAGTATTATCGGCGAATTGGAAGCGGAAAATGTATATCCGACTTATTCAATATGTAAGGTTACGAAGGGCGAAGAAGCTGTTTTAAAACAGTTTAATTCAACTCATAAATTAAAAATAATTTCTAAACTTTAGTCTATGAAAACAAATTATTTCTCAAAAGTTGAAGACAAATATGTTTTTAACTTGTCGTTAATTTTCTGGCATATTTTTATTGTCTTATCATCATTGACAATAGTAATTTCCATCGCTGTATTCCTATGGACATTAGTTCCTCCAAGGCAAAATGAAGTATTGAAACAAGCCTACCCTGCAATAAAACAATATCCCGCACCAATTGTTTTAGCCCCCTAAAAACCTGGACTCGATTAGTGAGATTAGAAACACTAA
>CAZGWS010000395.1:0-2311 GCA_964528805.1 uncultured Lentimicrobiaceae bacterium
ATTTCTGAATATATTAATGCCAAATTATGATGTATATCTGCAAATTTTTGAGGATGTGTATCTCGCTTAAAAACCTTTAAAGCGTTCTGAAACGTATTGATTGCAGGCTTGTAATATTGCGGACTTCCGTTTTTAGACCACGTATATAACAAGGTTGCTTTTTGTAAAGTAGCTTCGCCTAAGAACCTTGGAATATCTTCATCTCTAAAGTATAGGATTGCTTTATTGATCAAATCTTTTGACCTTATAAAATCTTCCTGATAATTGGCAATTTCCGATGCGTTAATCAATAACAATCCAGCATTGACCTTTAATTCGATTTTCTCGTAATAGGCAATGCACTGCTTTTGTAAGCCAGCAATTTCAGATAAATCATCAACATTGTAAGGTAAAGCTACTTGAGCCATTAAGGCAGAAGACAGTATGTGGTTCATGGCATTTTCTTCTTCTTCTGAGACTGCGATTTGTTGAACAGAACGAGTTAGTATTTCCGCATCGGAATAAAACCCATAATCTAATAAAAAATTAACATATTGTTTTATGGAAAACAGTTTCAAACTATTTGTTTCCGCATTTATAAGAGCTGCTTCGTATGCGTTTTGAATAGTTTTCTTATCGACCGGGGAACTAATGATTCCGAAGTTGTAAACAATTGCCAAGTTGTGCGTTGATGTATTTTCTAAAAACTGAATTTGCTCGTTGGTAATCGTATAATCATACAACAAATTAGCTAATATCAATAAATGTTGGTGCAGTTCATCTTGTTCCGAAACAAACTCGAATGCTTTTTGGTGATTGCCTAATTTATAAAAAACTAAAGCCAATAGATTATTATCAGTAAAAGGTGAGGTAGGAAAAAGGTAAGGTGGTTCGGTATCGTTCCAATCTATCCCAAGGAAAATAGCGTCATTTTCAACTTTTATTAGTTTATGCGCTGAATTTAATGCCTCATCTGTTGTTATTACAACCAATTCATTCAATCTTTCAATTGTATTGATGCAGCTTTCAATTTGTAAAAAACTATCAGTTGTTGTTAATATTGTAATCATTTTTATTTATTTTTTGTGTGCCTCTGACATCTTTTGCCGCAGTTTTCATCATATTAAACCCGTAAATATCGGCCAATCGTTTTGAGCGATATTCTCCAATTTTTTGAATCAAAATATGATTTGGATCTGCGGTGTCTATAAAAATAAGTGACACTTCCCAACGGCTTTTAACCTCTTCAACTTTATACTGTACTTCGGCATCCAATAGCCAAGCATCTTCTAGATTGTCGCGTTTACGCATTATAAACTTACTTTGATAAGTCTTGTTTTTTTAATAATTTCAAACTCTAATTCTCTATCGTTAGTATCTAAATCATTATCAATTAATATTTCTCGTATTGCCAATGTTCTATCGCCTTTTAAGTTACGGGATTTTAACAAAAACTGTGTTGGCTCGTACATTTTCACAAACCATTGGCTACTTACAGGTGTGATTAGTAGACGTCTTTGGTCTGTTGAATATTTTACATAGGCATAATGAATATCATCAAAAATGGATTCAACCAAATCATTTTCTAGATAAATATGTGATGATTTTAATGAAATTTTTGTCATTCTATATCACTTCAATCTGTTTTAACTCTTCTAAAATATGGCTTACCACCTTATCTCCTGCGTCTTGAACAATATTAGATAAATTCACATCTAATTTGGTGTTTTCTACAGCAATTAAATATACTTGAATATCGTCTGGGTATTCGTCTTGCAATATTTTTTTTGCGTAAGAAAGTGCTTGACTCCATTTCATACTATGCAAAAACACCATAGGATTGTCTTCGGGAGTTTGCAACACTTCTTCGGCTGGCACTTTAAACAATGTTCCTACTTCTTCATTACTATTTATAACTGCATCTACTAAAATAATTTTCTGATGTCCTTTTAACCCGAAAAGCACTTCAAAAGCAGCAGTTCCCATATCAAAAATTGAAATAGAATCGTTATCTCCAACTTTCTTCTGCAATTCTTCAATTACATAAATTCCAATGGCATCATCACTTCGTACAGGATTGCCAAAACCCATTATGGCTATTTGCATCTATTTAAATTCTTTAAAATTAAAAAAACTTCCTTAAGTGTTACCTTAAGAAAGTTTTATGTAACTATTTTATGTTCTACGTTTTACAGTTTAAACTTGGAAAGTTCAACACCAGTTTTTTCATCGTGAGCGTGTACCGTACACACTAAACACGAATCGAAAGAACGTGCTACAATTCCAACTTCAACTGGATCTGAAGGGTCTTCAATTTCAATACCTGTTAAGG
>CAZGWS010000396.1:0-2305 GCA_964528805.1 uncultured Lentimicrobiaceae bacterium
AACTATTGTGATAATGCTTACTGATAAATTTAGGAGTATTGGCTGAAGTAAGCAGTTTTATTAGACCTACAATTGTTGGATACAATTATTGTAGTGTTGAGATATGCCGGCGTTTATCAGCCATAAAGATAATTTTGACAGTTGAATCTGCTGTCGTAAATTTATTTATCTCAGTAATTTATATTAACTTATTTTAATGTACTTTTGGTAGTTGCTTTTGCAATTTATTGGTTTTGTTTTTCATGTTACTTGCCAATATTATTGCAAGTTGGTTAATTAACTTAAAATGAATTGCTTAGACAATGAAATTATTCAACAAAATACTAATAGCTAATCGTGGTGAAATAGCCGTTAGAATAATAAAATCGGCTAAAAAGCTGGGAATTGGAACAGTTGCCGTGTATTCAGAAGTTGATGGAGACTCACTTCATATGCGATTGGCTGATGAAGCATATTGTATCGGCAAGCAGGAGCTTAACGAAACTTATCTGAACATTGAAAAGATAATTACCGCAGCAAAGCAGGCAGGCTGTGATGCACTGCATCCGGGTTATGGTTTTTTATCGGAAAGTCCATTATTGGTTGATGCATGTAATAGTGCCGGCATAACGTTTATCGGACCAACTACCAAGGCAATTACCCTGATGGGGAACAAAATAGAAGCGCGTAAATTTGTTAAGAAACTGGGTGTGCCAATGACCGAGGGTATTACCGGAGATACAAATACTTTACTTGAAAAAGCCGGTACAATACAGTTTCCAATACTAGTAAAAGCCGCAGCAGGTGGTGGTGGCAAAGGCATGCGTATTGTTAACGATCCTAATACATTGGAAGAAGTACTGGAATCAACTTCGCGCGAAGCATTAAATTATTTTGGCAACGGATCAATTTTTATAGAAAAATATATTGAGGAACCTCGACATATTGAGTTTCAAATAATTGGAGATAATTTTGGGAATGTAATCCATCTGTTTGAAAGAGAGTGTACAATTCAACGTCGCTATCAAAAAATTATTGAAGAATCGCCTTCACCAACACTTACTCCTGAGGTACGCTCAAAAATGGGCAAATCAGCAGTTGATATCGCTAAAAAAGTGGGTTATAATAGTGTTGGGACAATAGAGTTTTTAGTTGATAAGGATCTTAACTACTACTTTCTTGAGATGAATACTCGAATACAGGTTGAACATCCGGTTACTGAGATGGTTACAAATATAGACATCGTTGAGCAACAAATTTTAGTGGCAGCAGGTAATAAGTTGCAAATAAAGCAGCAAGATATTAAACAAACCGGTCATGCTATTGAAAGTCGTATTTATGCCGAAGATCCGGCAAATAATTTCATGCCGGCACCCGGCAAACTTACAATGCTTGCTTTTCCGAAAGGGAAAAATATTAGAATAGACACAGCAATAGATAAAGCAACAGCAATTTTAAGCTTTTTCGACCCTATGATTAGCAAGCTTATTATTTGGGCGCCAAATAGGCAAATGGCTATTAACGATAGTATAACTGCGCTCAAAAACTTTACAATACACGGTATAAAAACTAATATTTCGTATCTTATTAATGTGTTACAACATACGGCATTTAGAAACAACACGTTATCTACAAAATTTTGTGATGAACATACTGATGACATTCTGGAAACAATAAGTAAATCGAAAAAAAGCATTGACGAAATTATACCAATTACGGCTTTAGCTCTTTTTACTATCAACAATAACCAGAATAAACAAAAACTAAGCACTTGGGAAAAAATTGGTTATTGGCGTAATGTTATGAAACTGAGTTTTGAAGTTTCAGATGTGGAAAAAATACTTGAGCTGGAAAATGTTAACCACAACAATTACGCATTTACTTTTAACGACAAAAGTTATACGGCTACTTTGCTTTTGCGAAATGAAAGTGTAGTTAGCTTTGTAATTGATGATAAAATTATTGAAGCTGTTATATCGACAGATGCAAATGGAAATAGCTTTGTAAGTATTGACGGATTAATATTTAATTTGAAAAGAACGGATATCCTTAGCGAAGGCGACGGCTATTTTGAAATTCATGATGACGGTGGAGGAAGCTTATTCGCCCCCATGCCCGGCAAGGTAATTAAAGTTAATGTGCAGCAAGGCGACAAAGTAAAACGTGGTTCTGTGCTGCTAATTGTTGAGGCTATGAAAATGGAAAACAACATTGTTGCAACACATGATGCCATTGTTGAAAATATTGCTGTTAAAGTAGGCGATATGGTTGACACCGATGTGCAATTAGTTGTGCTTGAGGAACTTGACAATTAGTGTTGTTACAA
>CAZGWS010000397.1:0-2291 GCA_964528805.1 uncultured Lentimicrobiaceae bacterium
TTTTAAAAATGTTGCACCAAAAGTGTGCCAACTTAAAAATATTGTACATTTGTGAGCATATTATTATTAATAACAACAGATGTTAAACCAACGATTACAGCAGAAATTACTTCAGAAATTATCGCCACAGCAAATTCTGTTGATGAAGCTGCTGCAAATACCCACAGTTGGTTTGGAACAACGCATTAAACAAGAAATCGAAGACAATCCTGCATTGGAAGTTGACAATAATGAACAACCTGAAGCAAATGAGGAACTACTTAATAATGACGAAGAATTAAAAGAAAAAAATGATGTAAGTGATACTGAATTAGACGATTTTAAAGCAAAAGACGACGAGTTCGATTTTAATGATTACATAAACGAAGATGATATACCATCGTATAAACTTAAAACAAATAATTATGTTTCTGAAGAAGATCGCAGAGAAATACCGTTTGTCTCAGGTACCAGCTTTCATGAAAACCTCAAAAACCAATTGATGCTACGTAATCTCAGCGTACAGGAAGCACAGCTTGGAGAATATATTATTGGAAATATAGATGATTCGGGATATTTACAACGGTCGGTTGATGCCATTGTTGATGACTTGGCTTTTGCACAAAATATAGTTGTTGAAAAGCAAGAAGTTGAAAATGTACTTAAAATTATTCAGCAATTCGACCCATCGGGTATTGGGGCAACCAATCTTAAAGAATGTTTGCTAATACAGCTTAATCGTATTATGGATGAGACTCCTTCCGATACTATTGAACTTTCAATTAAAATAATTAGTCGCTACTTTAACGATTTTACAAAAAAGCATTACAAAAAAATAATGCAACGAGCCGAAATTAACGAAAATCAGCTTAAATCAGCTTTGGATGAAATTCTAAAATTAAATCCAAAACCCGGTAATTCACTTAGTGAAACTACTAAATTAAATCATTATATAATTCCCGATTTTACTATTACAAACGATGGTGATACACTTGAACTAACCCTTAATTCGTGGAATAGCCACGACCTTAGAGTAAGTAGATCTTTTTCGGGTATGATAGACACAATTAGCAAACAAAAAAAGAGTAAAAAACAGCGTGAAGCATTCTCATTTATTAAAAAGAAAGTTGACTCGGCACGATGGTTTATTGATGCAATACAACAGCGTCAAAATACACTCTACATAACAATGAAAGCTATAATGGAATATCAGTATGAATACCTCCTAACCGGCGACGACACTAAATTACGACCAATGATTCTTAAAGATATTGCTGATATTGTAGATCTTGACATATCAACTATATCGCGTGTTGCAAATAGCAAATACGTTCAAACTCCGTTTGGTACATTATTACTTAAAAGTTTCTTTAGCGAATCTATGCAAAAAGATGATGGAGAAACCGTTTCAACTCGTGAAATTAAAACTATCCTAAAAGAAATTATTGATGGCGAACCTAAAGAAAAACCATATACTGATGAATATCTTGTTATAAAGTTAAAAGAAAAAGGCTATCCAATTGCGAGACGAACCATTGCAAAATACCGCGAACATCTTAATATTCCTGTAGCACGTTTACGTAAAGAATTGTAGCTATCACCTTACATTTACCTGTAACAGCATTTCTACTTAATCAAAATTATGAGCATAAATCCGGCAAAAATAATATCCGCAATATCACACCCACTTTTAACCCCTACCTATGCCTTGTTATTATTTATAAATATACAAAGTCATTCTGTTCTTATCATGCCTGTTAACTTCCGTAACAGTATTGTTCTTTTTGTTTTTCTAATAACTTTTGTGTTGCCATCAATAATAATCTACAGCTTGCTTAAATTTGGTAAAATAAAAAGTTTGGAGATGCTCTCGCAAAATGAACGTACTCTGCCATTGTTAATTATTGCAGTAGCTTTTTACGGAACATACTATTTTCTAAAACAATCAACACTAACCGGACTAATCTCTCTTTTTATGGTTGGGAGTACGATGCTTATTCTTATAACACTGATAATTAACTATTTAGTAAAAATAAGTTTACATATGATAGCATGGGGCGGACTGTTTGGTACTTTTTTTGGGATGGCAATAAATTTCCCTTATGATACTATTTCAATATTATATTTTATTGTAATAATAACAGGAGTAGTTGCTACTGTACGACTAAAGCTAAACTCACATTCACCATTTCAGATTTATAGTGGGTTTATAGTTGGCGCAAGTATAATGGGTGCTTTATTTTTTATGGTTTGAAAATAATTTCCTGATAAATTTTTAAACTATAATTACGTTTTTTATTTCTTTCTACACT
>CAZGWS010000398.1:0-2278 GCA_964528805.1 uncultured Lentimicrobiaceae bacterium
CTTCTGGAAAGTGACCTTCTTGACAGGCATCTATTATTCCTCCTGATTGCGGTTCACGTCTAAAGTTGGCTACTTCTATTGCGCGAATGTTATGTACTCTAACATTATCTTGCTTGTCCGCTGAACCAATTACTTGGCCTTGTATATTTAGTTTAGGGCTAGAGAAATATGCTATGCGATTGTCAAAACGACTAAATCCTGAAGGACATTGTTGTCTAGCCATTATTGTTCGGAACGGATCTGGATTTACATCACAATATCCATGTCCGAAAGCAAAAGGTTTGGTTGATGGATCCTGAGAAGGTTCATGTAAGGCGCCAAAAATATGTCCAATTTCATGAGCGAAAGAGAGTAGTCCTGTTCCACAACGTTCAGTCACAACAGCAGTTGCATTACCTTCATTAGCAAAAACATTGGCTTGCCCACATTGAGTGCCATAGCCTTCATTACCAACTAACAATATTTTTATATCGGCATGATGTTGGTTTCTTAAAGTATTAAACTCTCGGGTTTCAGAAACCCTAGTGTCAGATATTATACCTAAATCTAATCCTGTATCTCCAGAACCAGGATAAGTAGTTTAATAAGAGTGAACAATTCTTACACTAGTATTTATGTTACTGTTTTTATAGGCTTGGTTGGTTTCTTGTTCTAGTAAACTCATATAAGCATCTACGTTTCCCGCATCAATTGCAAAGGCGGGAGTGTATGCAACAATCACGGTATATTCAGAGCCGGAATCAGTGAAATCGCTTGTATCAATGTTGCTTGATTCAATATCGAAAGAACTTTGGGGCTCTGTATAATCCTCCTCGTGCTCAGTTACATCACTTGGCATCTCAATAACTACAGTATCTCCATTAGTAGCAGGATAAAATTTGTATAGTTTTCCATGATAATGAAAAGAACCAAGCATAGATCCATTACTCGCAGCAATATTAAGATTGTCAAAATTTTCTGAATTTGATGCAGAATATGAATAATTATTACCCTTTAAATTTACATTGGTAACCGTTAACTCTACGCCTTTATCCATAAAATAAAGATCAATGTTAAGTTTGATTTTTTCTCTTAGATTATCTCCAATGTTCGAATTGTATTTCATTCTGCCAACAACTATCCCTGTGTGCTTTTTTTCAAAGCTTTGCATATTTTGATCACTCATGCTGGATAGGTTATTTGTAGGTGTTACAAATAGGTCATATGTTTCTTCCGCAAAAACTTGATTTACAAATACTACCAAAAAACAAGTCATTAAAAATTTACAGTATTCCATCTTCACTACTCCTGTTTAAGAATTAATAAAAAATATAAAAATCTCTCTTAAAAATTTTCATATTCTAATTTCTGATATTAAAAAAATAGTATCGAAACTATTTCTGACTTCTCATTATTTAAAAGCAGCTTTTTTCAAGGAACTAATGATGTAAAAATGACTTGATAGTTTTTCTAAACAATTAGAAAATTTACATTTATTATCATGTAGCTATTTGATTTTTAAATTACTCATAGATAGATGAGAAGCTGAGTTTTATCCTACTCTAGTATTTGTTGAGATACAGCTACCCAAAAGAATGGTTTTTCAGTAAATTATTATTATTATTTCAATATGTTAGAACAAATTTATTTGGTTTATCTTTTGCTAAGGAATGTTTTTAAATATGTTTTTTAACAAGTGATAATACATGTCTTTTGGGAATATTTGAGTAAAGTAATGGCTTAGGAATGTGCACGAAATAACTTCACAACTAGCGGGTCTTTTTGTCCGTCTTCGGTGTTGTGGTAACAGTTAAGTAGTTTACTTTGCGTTTTTTGCCAAGTCTAAAACCCTATGCAATTTGACGAACTTATTCGGTGTGTGTTTCTTAGATTTTTTATCTAAATTTGTTGGTGGGAATATGAATGGTTTGTGGTTTTTACATGATGTCGACTACCTAGTCTAAGCATCAACACCCTATTGCGGTACCTAGATTGTCTGTTAAACACGTCCTTGTGTTAATACAAACAATATACTGGTATTAAACTTATACGATATTATTGATAACCAAACCAGTCTGAAATTGTTTCAGCAACATATTTTAAATCATCTGGTAAATGAGTTTGCCAATCGGTGAGATATTGTTTTAAAGTTATCTGTCCGTTTACATTACTCATATTAAGATATCTAACAGCACGCCATCTATCCGGAGATTCTTCAAAAAACTGATAGATTTTAGTACCCAGCACTTCATTTTTATCACGCTGACCTGCGTCATTTCTTAGAGAAACCTGTTCTCTT
>CAZGWS010000399.1:0-2273 GCA_964528805.1 uncultured Lentimicrobiaceae bacterium
AGATCACTGTCGAAGCTCTTATCTGTCATATCTTGATATAAGTTTAAGGACGGAATTAAATATTCTGGGTTTAGTTTTTCATTTTGAGAAATGTTTGATTGCAATACGCTTACTTGAAGAGGCTCACCCTTTTTTTGTGTCCAGTTAGTACCATCTAATATAAAGCTCGTTATAAATATAGTGAAAATGATTAATAGAGCAAAGAAACGCTGTTTTTTCTTACCAAGAATAAAAGCCAGTATGGCTCCTGCAATTAACACAGTGCTATAGCTCACACCTAAAACTCCTGTTATAGGCGCATAAGAGGCAAGAATAGTATCTATCTGGCTATCACCAAAATATAACCAAGGAAAGCCTGTAAAAAGCCAGCCTCTACACCACTCCACCAATACCCATGTTGCTGGATAAAATAGGATTAGACGTGCTAATAATGATTTATAACGAAACAAAGATGCTAATAAACCAAAACATCCTGTACTTAATAGGGCAATGAATATGATAAATAAAACGGTCAATATGACAGCTACAACGAAAGGAACTTGAGCAAAGTAATAAAGGCTATGAAAAGGCCAAAAAGTACCTGCACCAAATAACCCAAGACCATATACCCAACTTAAAAGAAAATATTGCTTCTTCGTATTTGAGTTGCTCAAAGCATAAAAAAGAATTACAGGAGTAATCCACGTAAGTGGATAAATATTGAAAGGGGCAAATGCCAATACAGTGAGTGTACCTGAACATAATACCAATAAATAAAGCCATATTGATGTTGGTTTTAAGAGTATCTTTATATTTGAGAGCATTTATTTCCTAAGAACGAACAGAAAAATTAGAAGCTTATGACGGATGTTTAATATTCGTTTTTTCCGACTTATTTAACAGAATTATTCGAGTAGTCCTGTGCTTTGGTATTGCTTATATTAGGCATTATAAGCAGGCTATTCTAATGTTCAAATAAAATAACACTCTTAACACTCTATAGTTTTGCTGTTACAGGATTTTACTACAATGCATAGGCAAACCATCACTAACAGTGAGCTATTATCGCTTTGTGCAATGAAAGATGTATCTGCTCTCAAACAGCTATACATTGCACATTCAGTAAAGCTTTATTATGTAGCCATACAGCTATTAAAACAAAAGGAACTCGCTCAATGGGTTTTAGAAGAGTCTTTTATTAAGATATGGGACTCTGCAAAATATTTTAATCCAACTAAAGACAATGCTATTAAATGGATGATGAGAATTACGCGATATATAGCAAAAGAAAAAGTGGCACAAATTGAAAAGGATCAATCTTAATGGAAGTCTTCAAAAATATTATCATAGCTCTTGATTTTAAAACAGATGAGGAACAGGCAAAGATCAATCATGCTTTAGTAATAGCGAAAGCACATGAAACCACCATGTTTACTTTGTTCACTGTTGTTCCTAGAGTTATTAGTGATCCAGAAAAAATGATAACTCCTGCTGACAAGCAGCAAGAACAGTTGGTTAAGCGAGCTTATGAAAATTTAGATAAAGTCGCGGTATATTTTTTAGAAGATAATTTCCTCAAAAATAAGATCACCTGTATAGTTGAAATTGGAGATCCTGCTGTAGAAGTTGTTAAACAAGTAATAAGAGAGCAGCATGACATGCTTCTTATCAGCACAAGAAAACTAAGAACGGTCAAAAAGCATTTGCTTGGTGATACAACCGTTGAAATATTGCGCCATTGTCCTTGTCCAGTATGGGCTGTTAAACCAGGAACCACAGAAGAAAGAAAGATGATGGTAGGGATACACTTTGATGAAGAAGTTGCAGACCATAATGATAACTTAAATCATCAGCTACTGAATATTGCAACGGCTATAACAGAAAAACCAACGGCAGAAATGCATCTCGTTAATGTTGTCAATAGCGCTAATGATGAGAAATTTCAGCAACAGCTTACAATGCTAATAGGCTTGGCTAAAGATATCTCAAATCCTACCTTTGAAGTTTTTCCTGTTATTCTTGAAGGCAACCCAACTGTTGAACTTCCAAATTACGTGGAACAAGAGTCAATTGATTTATTGGTAATGGGGATGCTTTCTCGAACAGGGCTGCGCGGATTCTTTATTGGCAATACTTCTGAAAAAATTATGGATGATATTGATTGTTCTATACTAGTAGTGAAACCAAAAGAGTTTGTGAGCCAAATAAATATCTGATTACAGATATAATTGATTTTATCTAGAGACAATTAACCCTTTTAACTCCTTTATATCATCACGTATTCTCTCTAGCTC
>CAZGWS010000400.1:0-2271 GCA_964528805.1 uncultured Lentimicrobiaceae bacterium
AAATCCATCCATTTTTGGTAACATGACATCCAAAATACATAAATCAAAATATGATTTATTAAAGGCTTTAAACGCTGTAATCCCATCTTCGTATAAAGAGACATTCATATTATTTTGCTGTAGGTTATCTCTGATTACAAAGCCAAGGTTCACATCATCTTCAACTAGAAATATATGTGGATGATTATTATTCATTGCGTAAGGGTAATGTGATTATAAATGTGCTGCCTACTCCTAAACTGCTTTCTAAACCAATTTTTCCTTTATGCGCTTGCACAACTAGCAATACATAATTCAAACCTAAACCAAATCCTTTTACATCATGCTGATTGCCGGTAGATACTCTGAAAAACTTGTCAAACACCTTCTTTTGATTTTTATCACTGATGCCGATACCTTTGTCTTGGATAGAAATAAATATTTCTTTTTCTGTGTTTTTGGTAGTTATTGTAATTTCTACTTTCTTTTCTCCGCTGTATTTTATTGCGTTATCAAGCAAATTACGAAACATATTGGTGAGGTGGAGTTTGTCTCCATCCATCACAGTTTGATGGGCATCTAACTGAAAATCAAGTGCAATATCTGCTTGTTCTGTCCCTGATGCCAACATATTTTTACACTTGCTAATTATTTCATGTAGGTCTAATCTTTCTTTACTTAACGTGAGGTTTGTATTACTTGCTGTGGTGGTTTCTAACACCCTGTCAACCTGATTTTGGAGTCTTCTCGATTCTTCATGAATGATGGTAGCATAGTTAAGCAGCCGCCTTGGTGATTCGATAATTTTAGGATTTTTAAGCACCTCAGCAGAGATATTGATGGTTGATATTGGTGTTTTAAATTCGTGCGTCATGTTATTCACAAAATCCTTTTGAATTTCACTTAACCGTTTTTGTCTTAAAATCAGATATAAAGTATAAGCAAAAAATACCATGACAATGAGTAGTACCAACGTAGAAAACAACCAAATCTCCATCTGCCCGATAACCGTTCTTTTTTTGTTGGGAAATAATACCCCAAAATAATAATTGTCTTCGTTCCATACCGGGAGCGAAGAGCGTTTAGTAATTATTTTATCACTCTGACTTACATAGTTTCCATAAACCATTTTTTCACTGGCGCAATCGTAAATGCCATATTCAAAATCTGCCTTTAGGTCATAAGTATTAAATTCATTTTGTATCATATACTCTAGCATATTTACGTCTATCGCATCATTGATTCTGACTACAAAATAATTGGAGCTCAATTGACTTACTGGATTTTCATCAGGTATAGTAGAGTTATTAAATATTAATAAATTCTCAGCAACATTTTTCAATGCACTGTTTACGGTGTGGTTAAACTGTATTTCTTTTTCGTCAAATGCTTTTCTAAGCCAAAAGATTTGGGTAATAAATATACCCAGAATGGAAATAGTTGCTAAAATAACGACCAGCCTGATTTTTGAATTTGACATTTATAGTGTTAGTGCAATAGTATAAAACAGTTTTCTTGAAAGAGAAGACAGTAATATTGGGTTTGAATCTAAATATAAGCCAATTTATACTATAGATACAAACTTTAACATTTCGTTAACAATTATTAGAAATTCAATAACAGCCTTTCTGAAATATTACTGACACCTTTGAATCATAATTATTTTAAACTTAAATATATAATGATGAAAAGAGTAATAATGTTATCTGTATTTGCCTTGATGGTCAGTTTTTTGTTGCAGGCAAACGATGGAATAGTAGTTAAAATTAATGAAGCCATTGCAAAATTTTCTTGGGAAAAGACTACCCATGATTTTGGGAAAATTGAAAAGAAGAAACCTGTAACTGCCGTGTTTGAATTTACTAATGATGGAGAGAAGACTTTGGTAATTTCTAAAGTAAAGGGTTCTTGCGGTTGTACTGTCACTGATTACAGTAAGACTAGCATCGCACCTGGAAAAACAGGATTTGTAAAAGCAACGTATAATGCTGCTGCTGTTGGCGCATTTATGAAAACAGTTACCGTAACTGCCAATACAGGAGGGAAACCGGTACAGCTTTTTATAAAAGGAGAGGTGCTGAAGTAGATACTACAGCTTATATGTCTTATATGGTTTAATTACTATATAAGATGTATTTTTTTATCTAAAAGACCGAACCCCTCCAAACATAAAATTCAATCCAAACTGCACACCAACGGATAGGTTAGACCTGCGGCTAAATAATTCTTTGGTAGAACTATTTTGTAAAGTTTCTACCAAGTCCTTGTTACGGAGATCAGTGATGCCATAGT
>CAZGWS010000401.1:0-2262 GCA_964528805.1 uncultured Lentimicrobiaceae bacterium
TTGAAGCGCTGCATGATATGCAGAAGGCGATTGAATTGAATGATAATCGGGCTGTGTTTCGGTCTCGGTTGTTGTTGGATAAAGATTTGGCTGCAAGAAGTGCGGCACAGGGGCGAATCTACAATGAGCTTGGGTTTCAACAACGTGGTTTATTGGAAGGTTGGAAGTCAGTTAATCGAGATCCAGCTAACTATTCTGCACATCGTTTGTTAGCCGATAATTATGCGGCTTTACCGCGTCATGAAGTAGCCAGGGTGAGTGAATTACTGCAATCACAGTTGTTGCAAACTGTCAACATCACCCCTATTCAACCCAACTTGGCAGAGAGTAATTTATTTATTTTGAATGGTCTAGGTCCTACAGATCTAAGTTTCAACGAATTCAATCCATTGTTTGAATATAACCGTTTAGCATTACAGGCTTCAGGGTTTTACGGTGGTAATAATACTTGGGGAGATAATATTGCGGTGTCAGGGTTGTATGATGCTGTATCTTTTAGCTTAGGTCAATTTCACTACGAAACAGATGGTTTCAGGAAAAACAATTCACTTAATAAGGATTTATACAACATATTTATTCAAAGTCAGGTGACAGAAAAATTTAACCTGCAAGCTGAATACAGGCATGAAGAAAGGGATAACGGGGATTTATCATTAAATTTTGATTTAAATAATTTTTCTAATGACTTTAAAGAAGAAAGAAATATCGATAGTTATCGAGTGGGTGGACGTTATGATTTTAATAGTAATTCTTTACTGATAGGATCGCTAATTTATCAGAAAGTCGATACATCTCAAAAAACATTCAGAAAGGGAATTGTTGTAATCCCTGGTGTTTTTACACAACCTGATGAATTTAGAACAGTTGACACAAAGCGTGATGGGTTTGTTGCTGAATTTCAACATATATATTTAAAAAATCGCTATAGTTTCATCAACGGCATTGGTTACATAGATCAAACAACTAACGAAACAAATACTAGTAATATTTCAGGTACAGATGAAGATCCTGCGGTTTCTTTTACTAGAACGAATCTTTACAATTATTCAAAATTTATTTTTCCAAGCAATCTTTCCGCAACTCTCGGTTTAAGTATTGATTTTTATGAGAAGGGAGATGTAAAACTAACTCCTATAAATCCGAAATTAGGGCTTGAGTGGAGTCCTTTAGCTTCAACTACGTTTCGTGCTGCTGCTTTTAGGACTTTAGCAGTTACACGAAATGCAAGTCAAACCATAGAGCCTACACAAGTTGCCGGTTTTAATCAGTTTTTCGATGATATTATTGGTACGGTGGCATGGCGATATGGTGCAGGAATTGATCACAAATCATCAAAACACCTAAGCTTAGGCTTAGAGTATTCTGAGCGCAAGTTATATATCCCCGGTCTTTCTAGTTCAGTTGACCGGTCCGAGAAAACTGGTAGAGCATATCTCTATATTACTCCACTAAATAATATTTCATTTAGTGCAGAGTATTTATATGAGAAGATAGAAAATCCTGAACGAGGGATACAAATTACAAATCAAATAACTGGTGGTTTATTCGATACTGTTGAGACGCATAGAGTGCCAATAACATTAGGTTTTTTTCATCCAACAGGACTTTCATTTAAAATTAAGAATACTTTTGTTTACCAAAAGGGCTTATTTCAGGATTTGAGTAAAAATAGTACAATTGCGGATAAAGCTGACTTTTTTGTTGTTGATCTTGAGTTAAAATATAGATTTCCTAGAAGATATGGAATGATTACTTTTGGTGTTAATAATTTATTTAACGATAAAATCCATTTTCAGAATACTAATAATAATGAAGCACTTTTGGCTCCAGGCCGTGTTATTTTCTCTCGAATAACTATGGCGTTTTAATAATAACCAATATTATATATAATATTACTATTTATAATTTTTTAACAAACCGATGGGGTTTTTTATGAATATTGAAGATGTTCGAACTAAAATTAAACAGTACCCTTTGTCTGCTATTGCCATGGCTTTGGTTTCAGGCGTAATAATTTCACATTATGTGATCACACCAAAGACAAGTGTTGCTTTTAGTGCACCACCAGAAACATTTTTTTGTCTGACTGAAAGTAATTCAGATGGAGATCAAAAATGTGTAAAATATGGAATCAATCCTTATAGAAAAATCACTCCACCTGTATCTAATGCGGCATGTCCTTCGCCGGTACCTTCATGTCCTTAACTCGGTAACGTGCGGTAAATCGTAGGATGCTGGTGAGGCACGAACCGCATCAATGGA
>CAZGWS010000402.1:0-2218 GCA_964528805.1 uncultured Lentimicrobiaceae bacterium
ACTTGATACCTACAAGTATACCCATAGGCCCAAATGATAGGGATAATTTGGGCATTGATTCACCAATAATACAACCAATTCAGGTAATTCCTTCGTTTGGCGGTTATGGTGCTGATAAATTGGTTTTGGATTTGCACCAGAGTTTTCTGCAAAAAGGACTTTGTTCTCGTATTATTAGTTTTACGAAGGGTGTGCCTGCTGATATTCCATATATCGACAGTTTGGGATTGGAAAATCCATATAATCCTGCCGCAGTTATTCGCTTATCCAAGAAACTAAAAGAGATTGCGTCAAAAGATTCAATTGGCTCAATAATAATACATACCCATTTAACTCCGTGCCAGTTATGGGCTCCTCTTGCAGTAAGAATGGCAGGGATGAGTGTTCCTATGCTGACCACTGAGCATAGTACAAATAATCGTCGACGTGCTATGACCTTTGGAAAATTTTTTGATCGAAAACTTTACGCCCCTTACAAATATATTGTGTGTATAAGCGAAGGGGTTAGGGGGGTGATGCTTGAATGGTTACCAGGCATAAAAAGTAGGCTGGTTACTGTCCTCAATGGTATAAATACAAAGACTTTTATGACTGTACCACTTGTGGAAAAGGAAGCTCTGCCACCTGTTATTATTTCTGTAGGCCGTCTGCAAAAGATGAAAAATTATCAAATGGCGGTTAATGCTTGTCATATGCTTAAAGATTTGGATTTTGAGTACCATATCATAGGTGATGGCCCTGAGAGGGGGGCTATAAAGAAAATAATTGAAGAAAAAGGATTGGTGGATAAAGTGAAATTGTTTGGCTTCCAATCGAATGTAGCAAAATATTTAGGACGGTCAAATATTTTTCTTATGCCATCTTTTTGGGAAGGCTTTGGATTGGCGCTTGTTGAGGCTATGGCATGTGGCTTGCCTGTAATCGTGAGTAATGTGCCGGGTGTTCGGGAAATTGTCGGGCAGGATCAGCAAGGGGGCTTTTTAGTAAATCCTAATAATTGCGCTTCTATTGCAGAAAAACTTAGAATCTTAATTAATTCTAATAAATTGTGTATGAAGATGGGAGCGTACAACAGACGTTGTGCTATAAATTATTCGATTGAGAGAACTGCTCAAGAGTATATAAACCTCTATCAAAAGGTTCTTTTAAACAATGCTTGCTAAGTTTGATGATGTAAGAGATATACTGAGATGCCCAGGAACAGATATCCCCCTCGTGCAAGAAGGCAAATATTTTATGCCGATTGGAGGCGAAGAGCAAAAAAACAATTGTTACAGCTCCATACATGGGCAACCTGTTTTGGTAGATTTTAATGACTCTGTACTAAATGGAGAGGACATTTTCATGTCGAGTGGCGGCTCTGTTTTGCGACGTAGGCAGAGCAGAATAAGGGATTGGATAAAAGGCCGTTTGCTTCATCCCGATGCAAATCAAATTGCGGGTCGGATGGCTCAGAGGTTCGGTCAATTACTGAAGAAAAAGCGACAAAAGCCTAAGCTACTGATTATAGGTGGTGGCTCAAAAGGTATGGGCACGAATATTTTTTATGATGATCCTGATATCCAAGTTATAGGTTTTGATATTTATGCATCATCGTTGACTCATTTTATAGCTGATGCTCACCAAATTCCAATAGAATCAGAATCTGTTGACGGTGTTTGGATACAATATGTCTTAGAGCATGTGTTGGATCCATGGAGAGTTGTCAAAGAAATTAATCGTGTTTTAAGTAATGAGGGGTTGGTTTATACGGAAACGCCTTTTTTGCAGCAGGTACATGAAGGAGCCTATGATTTTTTTCGTTTTACACATAGCGGTCAACGGTGGTTATTCCGTAATTTTACCGAATTAGGATCTGGTATATCTATGGGTTCCGGAGTGCAATTACTATGGACATTGGAGCATAATGCTCGTGGTGTTTTCAGGTCTCGAGTCGCAGGGCAAGTATTTAAGTTGGCTCTATTCTGGCTTCGCTTGATTGAAAAGATAATTCCACAACGTTTTATTTTTGACAATGCTTCTTCGTTCTATTTTTTGGGTTCAAAAGCCAGCGTACCCATAAAACCTAAAGATATTCTCAGATATTATCGGGGTGCGCTGTAGGTGGGTGCGGAAAGAATGCAAATTGGGATATTTGAGTGCCAGCGCACTTTGGGCTTGTGTTGTGCTAATAGTGCTGAATTGTTGCTGTGTCTGATATGATTATTAGTAAAAAAAA
>CAZGWS010000403.1:0-2208 GCA_964528805.1 uncultured Lentimicrobiaceae bacterium
AGACAGCCTTGTTTATGGTAAACAATCCTATGTAGTTTCTACAACAGCAACTGTTGATATTGACACAATATTACCACTTGATAAATACTATGCAGTTGCAGATTTTTACAGCGGTAAAGGAAGCCAAAAGCGTGTTGAGGGATGGGTTAATAATTTGAATTATGGTTTAAAACAAAATATTACAGATGTAGGCAGCCCGGTTATTTCTTCGGATTATAGTATTTATCCAAATCCATCAAGTGGTGTATTTAATATGAAAGTAAACAGTCCTGAATTTATAATTTCTTTGGAAGTAATAAACTCTTATGGGCAATCTGTATTGATAGAGCGTAAGCCAAATAGTGCCGAAATAGTTATTGATATTTCAAATCAAGCTAAAGGAATGTACATACTGTTAGTTCAAACTAATGCAGGTGTTGAAACTTATAAATTACTAAAAAACTAAAGCTAACGTATATAATAAAGCGTACTTGCTTTTCTTTTTTCAGCAAGCTCTAGTTTATATTTTTTTTGCATATTGGGTCTGGTGGAAACTAAAATAAATCCATTATTCTCATAAAAATGTTCAGTCTGCTTGTTTTTCGTAGTTGGAATAAATGAAGCAGTAATATTATTAATCCCTTTATCAAAAAGTTTATTAAGTATATAATTTAAAAAAGCCGTTTCAATACCACGTCCTAAAATTCTGCAACTAAGCAGGAAGCTGTCAATATTGGCTGTATTTTCTTCAACTTTAACTATTGCAAGAGCGGTTATTCCGTTATCTCCAAATTTATCGCTAACCTGAGCATCCCAAATAATATAGCCGTTTTTTAATAAACTTGTAATATCAGCTTCGGTATAACGCTTGGTGGTAAGATTAAACTGGTTAGTTTTTTGTGTCATTTGCGCTAACCTTGGTATATGAATCGGATTAGACTCTGAAATAGTGAGAGTAATTTTCATCTCCTTTAAAAAGTCATCTATATTACCATGTTCCTCAATAGCTTTTTGTCTTTTTTTATTTTGTTGGTACTGCTTAGTTTTTGTTATGTCTTCATTTGTTAGTTCATATATTTGAAACCAATTGTTGTAAACTTCTTTAATAAAATCAACTAACAAATATGGTTGTTTTGGGAAGTCGGGTACAATAACTTCGGGTAGCATTGTTTTCACATTTTCCCTTTCAAAAGGGCTGTCGTCAATAAATACCATACTATCTGTGTTAATGTTGAGTTCTATTGCTAATTCTTTAATATTATCAGCTTTGTTTTTCCAATTTATCTGTACAGCGGCAAAATCATCATAGCTAAGTACCATGTCATCACGTTGAGAAAATACCTGATCAACATCTGCAATATTGTTTTTGCTACAAATTGCAATAATTACCCCCGTGTTTTTAATTTCTTTTATGTGTGATTGAAAGTCTCTAAAACAATTTCCGGGATATGTGTTGCCAAGTTTTATTCCGGCAACTCCATCTTCGCCCAGTACACCTTTCCACAAAGTATTATCTAAATCTAGCACAAGGCATTTTTTACGAATTCCTTCAATTGCACTTATTTTTTGTTTAAACCACTTAGCAAAATCGTTAGCTAATTTAGGATTTATCAACATTTGCGACATATAGTAATGCCTATTTTCGAAAAGTTCGACAGGATTATATTTTGACGTAAAAGATTTAATATCAATCACCTTAACGTTACTATGTTTAGCAGATAGCTCAAAAATAGTATTGTTATATTTATTTCCAGCTTTACGGACAGCATTGTTGGTAGTAAAACTAAAGTTATTATTATCAGTAATTGTGGTACACAGCAGTGTGCCGGTTGAGGGTATTTTGTTTGTTAGATAGATAAGTCTTTTTTCATAAAAACTAATTTCTTCTGCAATTACTGTACTATTTGCTGTATTAGGCATAAAGTACAACCAAACATAATACTTAAAATCATTAGGGAAAGAAATCTCGTTATAACCACTAAAACTGCACCCTTTAATTTTATCAAAAAGCGGCTCAACAGTATAATTTCTGAATATAAAAAAGTTATGTGCCATTTTTTATGCTTTTCTCTTTATGAAAAACTATTTTATATATCACCCCAATTTAATCTGACTTTCCTACTGTGCAATTGGTTTTTATTCGTTCAGCAATGCTATACGTAGAGCCTAAATTAATGGGCAAATATAGTTTTAATTATGGCTCATATATTTATATCATTACTCTAACCT
>CAZGWS010000404.1:0-2201 GCA_964528805.1 uncultured Lentimicrobiaceae bacterium
GCAAAGATATTGATTTTTGGACTATAAGCAGGCTTTGGTAATTATAAATTGATGTTTTTGGTTATCTACACTTCCGACATGTCCTTTAGTATCTCCCTGTAATGTGAAAATACATTTGCTCTTGATACAAACCCTTCGTATTTTCCATCCTTTAAAACTACAAGGTTGTATTTCCCCGAGTGCTGAAACTTGGAAGCAACGGTTTCCATATCGTCATCATAGTGTACAATATTTGATGGAATAAACAGTAGGCTATACACAAAAGTAGTATCGTATAGTTCGGGTTTAAACATTATATTACGAATTTGATCTAAAAAAATAATGCCATAAAAATTATCATCATCATCAATAACAGGGTATAAGTTACGTGTTGAGTTGGCAATAACTTTAACAAGCTCTCCCAGAGTTGCATTATGGTCAATAGTTTTAAAGTTTCTTTCTATTAAGCTTCCAATATCCATCATTGATAACAATGCACTATCTTTATGATGAGTGATGACTTCGCCTCGGTTTTTGAGCTGAATTGTATAAATAGATTTTGGAACAATTATTCTCGCTACTGAGTACGATATGGTGGCAACTAACATAATAGGAAGAAACATGTCGTAGCCCCCCGTTATCTCAGCAATTAAAAAGATAGCAGTAAGAGGAGCATGAACCACGCCTGCCAATAATCCGGCCATACCAACAAGGGCAAAACTTGCTACCGGTAAGTGTACAAATCCGAAATAATTAATAAAGCTTGCAAAAAACAACCCTGTTGTAGTGCCAATAAAAAGTGTGGGAGCAAAAACACCTCCAACACCGCCGGCTCTAAAAGTTAACGAGGTAGCAATTACCTTGAAAATAATTATCGCAAACAGTATTACTAAAGCAATTGTAACATTACCGTTATAACCGTAAAAGATACTGTTATCGAATACAAATTTAATATTACCTTCTAAGCTTTTATTAATTGCCTCAAAACCTTCGCCGTATAGTGATGGGAGTAAAAATATGATACCTCCCAAAACGCTTGCTCCAACTAAAAAACGCACAAACCAATTTTTAATCTTTTCTAACACTACTCCTGAAAATACGTACATCTTGATAAAATACACAGAAACCAATGATGTAAATAAACCAAGCCCAATGTAGTAAGGCGTTTGCCCTAACTCAAACACATGGTCAACCGTAAAAGGGTATAGTATATCCTGTCCTAAAAATAAATACGAAGTTAATGCTGCAGTAATCGATGCTACTAGTAACGGTACTAAGGCAGTCATCGTCATATCAAATAAAATAACTTCAAGGGCAAAAACTACCGCTGCTATTGGGGCTTTAAAAATGGCCGACATGGCTGCAGCCGATGCAAAGCCCAATATTGTAATCATCTGTTTATAGTTTAGCCTCAATGCTTTGCCTATGGTAGAACCCCAAGCAGCACCTGTAACAACCGTAGGTCCCTCAAGTCCTACCGACCCACCAAAACCAACCGTTAACGAGCTGGTAATTAGTGAAGAAAACATGTTGTGCTTTGGTATTAACCCATGTTCTTTTGATATGGAATAAAGAACATTTGGGATACCATCTCTAACAGGTCTTCGAAGTATGAATTTTATTATGATGAGTGTTACAATTATTCCTATAGCAGGATAAATAACATATAAGTAATTAGAATAAGAGATGGAAAAATTCTTGGTCAGTAATTCACGAATGTAGAAGACCATATTCTTCATAATTACTGCTATTAAGCCTGCAATAAACCCTACTACAATACTTAAAATTATCATTAACTGATTATTAGGCAGCTTATGAAGTCCTATTACAGCTTTTTGAAAGATTTTTCTACTTTTCATTAGTGCGTGCAAAAATACTAAATAGCTTGAAGTATTAATATTTATTATTGATTTTAATTATTTGAATAATTTTTATGACATCCTTTATTACTTAAGTTTAAAGCAAAGGCTGTGCTGTGGCATAAACCAGAGGCAGTTATGTTCCCGTTAAGGCTATCTTTTTAGTTTGATAAAAATCTTAACAGTTAAAAAAATATGAAAAACTTAGTGCTTCCAGTAACAATAAAACAAGTTGCAAATTCGCCTGAACGCAGAACGTATGAAAGATGTTAGTTAGTCTTTGCAAGAAAACGCCAAATACTGCATTATTCTCGTTTTTGAATCAGTCAACTACAATTCGTAAACTCCCTGAATTCAAAAACT
>CAZGWS010000405.1:0-2185 GCA_964528805.1 uncultured Lentimicrobiaceae bacterium
GCTCCTATTTATTCGCCTTGAATATGATAAAAAATCCTACGTAAAATTGTTAAAACACTTATGGTCGAGTACTTATGCGCCCTACGCAAGAAGATCGAATATAACAAAAATTCTTCGTAAAATGGGTGGGTTATTTATTTCCGGCTGCCTAAGAGCGTTTTATTGACACTACCTTGTTTTGGGCTTGTTTTTTTGAGGGTAGTGAAACGACATTATTTCGACCGCTATTTTTAGCTTGATACATCGCCTTATCAGCTATGGCTATTAGCTGGGTATGGTTTTTATATTGAGGTTGGTACATAACAATACCAATACTTGCAGTGAGTTTGTTGTTATTGAATTTATGTTGGAATTCAATTCCTTTTGTTTCAATTTCTGCACGAATTCTTTCTGCATATTGATGAGCTTCTGTTTCGGTACAGTCAACTAAAACAAAAATAAACTCTTCACCGCCATACCGGCCTACAAAATCTCCTTCTCTGGTAAGGCTGCGGAGTACATCTGCAACAAGGACTAATGCTTCATCACCTGAGTGATGTCCACATTCATCATTAAGTTTTTTGAAATAGTCTATATCTAAAAACCCAATACCAATTCTACTTAGATCCCTTTTCTTGTCAGAAAATAAAATTTCGAGAAAATCATTGATCATGCGTTTATTTGATAATCCAGTTAAAGAGTCTATTTCAGCTCTATTTTTTTCAAGTTCAAAGCATCTAGCGTTAAATAATGCAGATCCTAGCTCTTTGGCTATAGGTGCTATTTGTGTAAGGCTCTCTACTTTTAGAGGATCTTGAGAAAACTTATTATCAATATAAAGAACAGCACACAGACGTTTATTTCTTAAAATAGGGATGGCAATAAATTCGATAACTCCTATCTGATTAAGAAGGCTACGATTTTTAAAATGTTTGTTAGTAATAATTGCAGGGTGCCTTGATCTTAAGCAAGTTAATAAATCACCCGTTAAAGTATCAATTTTAATTTCTAATGACTGGTCAAGGTTATTTGTGGGATTGTTGGGTGGCCAGCAATGTTTAGAGTATAGACTCCGGTTTTTTGAAAACATGCTGAGCATAAATACGCGATCAAAATTAAAACTTTTATGAATTGCTCGTAAGGTTTGAGGAATGAAAGACTCAGGGTTTAAACTTTGATGCGGAATAGTTAGGGTGGAAAGCAAATTGGATTGTTTGGGTTTTGCCTGTGGACTAGTTTGTGTTGGTTGTGAATTAGATTGGTTTGATTCTATAGAACTCTGAATGAGTTGTATTCGTAATTGATTTAAGGTCGGAAACTGGATGCCATAAAATTTACTTGTTTCTTGCATTTCTTTATCCACATGGGTAAATAAAGAGTCAATATCAATGTTTTTAATGTCAATAAATTTACTAACCAAATTTGGTAAAACGGATGGTTGCTCTTGATAAAAAGAGCCAAGGCCATGTATTCCCGCAAGGTAATTAGCAAATGTGATGATAGCGTTTTCTAATTTAAATTCAAAATGGTTATCAGGCTCAGCATAGTGATTAGCAACAACAGAAGTAATCACTTCAGGTAGTTCTAAATCAAGGCAGATAATATGTCCGATTTGTTCATGGTTAATACCAAAAAAAATGAGTTCATTTTTTAATGTTAAGGGAGTGATATTTGTATTTGCTGAAATAAATTCACTGTAACTGAGTTTTCCATGTGACTCCAAAACTAGCTTTCCTATATCATGAAGTAAGCCTGCAGTGTAGAGTAGGTCAGGATCAGAGTGGTTTAGTTTAACAGCAATCTCACGCCCTAGAGTTGCTACAAATAAAGAGTGTTGCCAGAAATAAAGTAAATCAAAACTTTGGCCTGTAGGTTTGGCAATGAGCTTGTTATAAAACAATAATTTTATTGCCGTGCTACGAATATTTGAAAAACCGAGCATACTGACTGCTCGTTGTATCGAGTTAATTGGATGTGGAAAATTAAATAGAGGGGAGTTAACCGTTTTTAAAATTTGAATTGCTAAGGCGGGTTCTGTTTCAATTATTTTTGATAAGTCATGAAAATCGTTATCTTCATTAGCTGTTAGTTGTAATAGCTTTATTGCTGTAACTGGAATGAGCTGTAAGTTTTTTACTTGATCTGACAAGGCATTGTATACACTATCTTTCAATCTTTTCATTTGTAACGGTTCTTTACTCATATT
>CAZGWS010000406.1:0-2152 GCA_964528805.1 uncultured Lentimicrobiaceae bacterium
CTTGCTGTTGGCTTTATATTCACAATACATTTCTTTAACACACATCTTCGCCCTGAATCGTTTCCAATGGACACGGTAATATTTACCGGTTACGTACCTCTTGAGGAATATAAAAAAGACAGACCTCGTGAATATGAAGAGCTGGTTAAATCAGGTAAACTGGATTCTGTTGTAGTTGAAAAAGAAATAACAAAATCATGGATTAAAACGATTAAGTTTTTCGGATTCATATTTTTATCCGCAGGAATAATTATGGTAGGTTTAATTGTATATTCATTAATTAACGGAGTTTACTAAATATTGAACAAAGAATATCAAATTTTTACTATTTTATTCTGAAATTCAAATTAACATATTATATTTGTCATCAAAAAATAAGTTATTATTTATTTATTTATTAATCATTTAAACCTTATACTATGTATATTAAAAGTCTATTAATTGGTTGTTTTCTTCTGTTTTTAGGAGGAAATTATCTTGCTGCTCAAGATTATGAATATGTTGGAGTTGCAAAGTGTAAAATGTGTCATAATAAAACATCTACAGGAGCTCAATACAAAATATGGGCTGCATCAAAGCATGCACATGCCATGGAAGCCCTTAAAGGTGACGAAGCTAAAAATCCAAAATGCTTAAAATGTCATTCAACTGCCGGTGGTGCCGATGAAGATCTGATTGCAACTATTACAGTTAAAGAAGGTGTTTCTTGTGAATCATGTCATGGTCCGGGAAGTGCTTACAAATCAAATACTGTGATGAAAGATATTAATAAGGCAAAAGCTAAAGGGCTAATCATGCCAAACAAAGAGACTTGTTTAAAATGCCATAACTCTGAAAGTCCTAATTATAAGGGATTTAACTACGATGAGTATTTTAAAAAGATTGCACATCCAATTCCTGCAGCCGGATAAAGCTATCCTAAAGCATATAAAAAACTCCTGTTTGATTATTTAAATAGGAGTTTTTTTATTGTAATTTCGCAGAATAAACACACACAATGTCGAAGCTGACAATAGTACCAACACCAATCGGGAACCTTGATGATATTACCCTTAGGGCGATTAAGGTATTAAAGTCGGTTGATTTAATACTTGCCGAAGATACTCGTAACAGCGGTAAACTGCTTAAACACTTTGATATTGAAACAAGAATGATTTCATATCATCAGCACAATGAACATAAGGTTGTTGAGGCTATTTCGCAGCGTATTGCCAATGGCGAAACAATTGCTTTAATTACTGATGCCGGCACTCCTGCCATTTCTGATCCGGGGTTTTTATTAGTACGCCAATGCGTATTATCAGGCATTCAGGTTGAGTGTCTTCCGGGGGCTACAGCTTTTGTTCCTGCGTTGGTTAATTCGGGACTTCCTTCTGACAAATTTTTCTTTGAGGGCTTTCTTCCTCATAAAAAGGGGCGGCAAACACGACTAAAATTCCTGTCACAGATTCCTTATACAATTGTTTTTTACGAATCGCCTTACCGATTATTAAAAACACTTTCGCAGATAGGTGAGTTTTTTGGTTTCGACAGGCAAGTGTCAGTTTCTCGCGAATTAACAAAAATACACGAAGAAACAATTCGTGGAACTGTAACCGAAGTATTGGAGTATTTTAATAACAATACCCTAAAAGGAGAAATTGTAATTGTGGTTGGATATGCCGACAACATCAAAACAGAAAAATAATACAACTAAGATGATTTTAAAATTACTTGCTTACCTCACTTTTAGTATTATTGTATGCAATATTCCACTAACAGCACAAAATCATATTTTTTTTAATAATTTAGACGGTAATTGTAGTAATTGTAATTGGATTGGCTTAAACACTATTGATTCATTATCAGCATATTCAGGTTCGTTTTTCTCGCAAACAGATTCGCTTAACCCATACGGACTTGGTATTGAGCAAGCTCTGCCTGACGATCTGATACATGAAAACACAATGCTGATTATTAGTGGATGGGTTAAAAGTAGTACAAAAAATAACAATGTGCTTTATGTTGTTACACTTTTAAACGACGGGAAGTCTGTACTGTGGAAAGGTATTCCTCTTGCCCCTGTTTTTTCCGGGGAAAACACTTGGAATTATTTTTCAGATTCTATTTTAATACCCGCCAATATTACCACAAACTTAATAATAAAAGCCTA
>CAZGWS010000407.1:0-2150 GCA_964528805.1 uncultured Lentimicrobiaceae bacterium
GCACCACCGCCACGTAGATGCCGGGCGAAAAGCCGCTTGTGCTGATGCGCAGCTCTTTTTGACTGGTGGCCACTGGACGGGCAAGCAGACGATGACCTGCCATATCGTACACCGTAAGTTCCAAAAAAATTTGGTATTGCGTGTTTTCGAGTTCAAAGTTAACGATGCCATGCGCGGGGTTGGGGTAAGCGGTAATCTCCACACTATTTTTTGCCTGATAGTAGGCTTCGGGTGTGGGATACTGCGGCACGGCGGTTATTACATCGCAACCCTTCAGATAGATGGTGTCCGAAGTGATGGGGTGCGGACACAAACTGTCATAAACATAGCTGTTGGTATCTATTGCCGCCTGCGATAAATCAGCGTTCAGTTTGTAGAGAAGGATGTCTTTATGTGCATTTTGTTTTCTGGCGACAAATACAAAACGATTGTCTTCTGTTTTTGCTGTCGGGTGAAGGTTGGCGTAAGCTCCCGGATGGTTTTGATATTGATAAACCGTAGTCCCGCTCATATCAACAGTAAACTCTCCTATGGGGTTTACCGTTAAAGGAATGCTCCCCACCTGTGCTGTTATCAAATAGATACTGTCATTAATTATGTTTAAAGCCATTAAATCGTTGTCTTTTACTTCAGGTGAAATAGTGTTGTTGGAAATACTTTTGTGTCTTATTTCATCTCCTTCAGTATCAAAATACATAAAAACGGAATTTAACGTATCGGTAGGTGGTGCTACAAAACAAGTTCCGTAACCGCACCAGATTCCACTGTCAGAGATCGCTACACCTCTACCATCAGCAAATAATGAATCCTGCATACCGTAAGGCAAAAACCACTTCTTATTAAAAATACTGTCCACATCAATAAACATAGCCCTTAAATAAGCAAGATTCGGATTGTCGGGATAGGCATAGTAACAAAAACCGGAAATGAAAAAGTGATTATCAATTTTGTTTAAATAAGCAGGAACAGGAGCATTTCCCATTAAACTGTCATTAGCGGGATTTAAAATATCTTTAGTCCATAACAAGTTTCCGTAATAATCAAAACCGAATAATGCACATACATAATTATAATCGTATAATTGTAAAGTTCCCATAACAATTATTTTATCACTCAGTAAAACAATATCCCGATAATCGGTTGCAAGGTAATTCTGATTGTTTATAAATTCACTGCACCACATCAAATCGCCGCATTCGTTTAAAGACCATATAAAAGCATAGTTACCCAGGTTCCCCACTATTATTTTAATCCCGTTTTTTTCAGCAAAAGCAGCACCGTTAAAATATGTTCCGTTGTTGTTGATAAAAACTTTTTTCCATAACAGGTCACCGTTTCTATCGGTTTTGTACAATGTGTTTTGTTGTAATATATCCAAACTCGTAATTAAATATCCACCGTCATAATCGGTGATTATTTCCGCAGGATAATCATCAACATAGAGATTGCCGAGAATCGTTTCCCACCTTTGCTGCCCAAAGGACAGCAAAGGGAGGAAAACAATTAATAATTGAATTAAAAGTTTGCTTCTCATGATCTAAAGTTTTACAAACTTTTTGTTCTCAACCGGTTTACCGTTTATGTAAAGCCGAACAAGGTAAGTGCCTGTATTGTAATTGCGCAAATCAACTATTTTTTCTCCCCAGCCGTTAGTTAACCGTACGGCTTCCTTATGCATACCGTTTAGCGAAACAATTTCCAAAACAGCATCTTCCGAATTCAAAGGAATTTGGTACTCCACTGTAACATACTTATTGGCGGGGTTGGGAAAAAGATTGATGTAACTTTCGGTTTCCGTATCCGGATTGTTAAACTTTTTATCAACCTTTGCCGATTTGGTGGTGGTTGTATCAACCAAGATGTAGGGTTCATGATAAATTAGCTCATTGGTTTTTATCAGGATATTACGTGCAAGTGCCTGCACCAGTCCGTGTGCGTTTTGCATTACGTCATACAATGTTGCTTTTTGCGTACTGTCTATTTCTGATATGGCTTTATTTTCCGATTGTAAAGCAAGCATCACATCAAAATAATCCTCGGTTTCGATATTCGTATTACCAAAGCTACATTTTACTTTTGCCGATTTGGTTGTAGTGGTACTGAGAAACATTATCTTAGTGTTTTTTATTTTCCTCAAAAATAGTTAATAT
>CAZGWS010000408.1:0-2149 GCA_964528805.1 uncultured Lentimicrobiaceae bacterium
AAATCTTTTAAAAAAACCACCAGTTGAAATCGATCTTGGACATTAAGTTTTCTGAATATGGCACTCATGTGTGCTTTTACTGTACGGTTAGAAATATTTAATTGTTCTGCAATTGAAAGATTATCTTTTCCATTATATACATGCTCAGCAACCTCAATTTCACGTTCGGTTAAAACTGAAATGGATTTGAAAACTTCTTTATCAGATTGTTCTGTCTTTGCTGAAAAACTTTGTTTGGCCACAATTCCTTTGAGCATTTGAGGCATAAATTGACGTCTTATCCAAATTTCATTTTTTAAAACGCTTTCAATAGTACGTAATATCATGTACTTATCAATTAATTTATCAGAATAACCACTAGCGCCTTCATAAATGAACTGGATCTGTTGTCTTGGAGTGAAGTTTTCACCCACTATGATTACCTTATTAATATATTGACATAAAAGAGACAATTGATACGATTCATTAATAAGATTGGCATCAAGAACTAATAAGCCGCAATTATCAGATCTTTCACCAGCTGAAAAAATCATTTCAATATTATCAGAAAATACCAAAGGATAATGAGGGGCTAACACATCCATCCAGAGACACATATGCTCTTTATGAGTGGATGCAATGATTAAATTAGCCATGAAAATTCTCTGTGTGACGCACGCAAGCCAACAATAATTCGAAGTTCCACTTTATCCGAATGACAAAAGGATTTCTTTAGAATTTTCTAAGGAAGCAAAGTAGTTGGTTTAATTGATTTATTGTATATGATTGTTTTAAATTATCATAATACTAAATCAATTTTACCAATTTCACGCTGAACTCAGTCCAGTAGGGGCCGGATTGGAATAGATCAAGTAGATGAGTGCTGTACAGTCATAGGCACAATATACCAAACAGCGCAAGACTAGCTATAACACTTTAAACAGCTAAGGTGTTAAAAAAGGTATTATAATTTGAGTCATTGTTTTGACCGCATTTAGCGAGTAAAACATCCAGAGTACTGCGGGCTTTAGTCAGTCGTTTGATTTGTCTATCTACTTGTTTTCTTTTTAGTTCTGTCAAGGTAAGAATATCAAAGCAGCTGTTTTTGCATTGACTCAGTAATTCACTGATTTCTTTTAAAGAGAATTCCAGTTCCTGAGCATGACGGATAAATTTTAATTGCTGAACAGTGTGATCAGGGTAATGGCGATGTCCGCCAGAGGTTGGTTTTTGAGGTTCTCGAATTAATCCTTTACGTTGATAGAAACGAATGGTTTCAACGCCAATATTTAATTCTTTTGCCACTTTTCCGATAGTCATTTTCATAATATTGTGTCCTGATTTAATCAGTTGTATTTATAAAGGTTATCTTGGTTTGCATACAAATTTGTAGTTGATGCTCCAAGTAAAGTAGTTTTAAACTTATTTACAATAATGTTTAGCATGTATCGTGCCAACCCTAAAAGACAGCACTAAGGTACGATTTACTTAACAGAGTAGTGTTTTTTTGTAAAAATAACTCTCATTTATGAGAGCTCATTATTTGCAAGACTCTCAGAAATGAGAGTTTTATAGGAAACTACTCGTTCACTAGAGGAATTCTATGTTGTTTTAATTTATTTGATTTATCAGTCATCGTTATAACTAGGGTGATTTAAATGTTTTTAAATAACAATATCAATAGGATAGAATGTCAAAATTTTATTTTGAGAAAATAACTCTCATTATTGAGAGTCTATTTTGGTATAATTCTCAAAAGTGAGAGATTTAGCGGGAATTATTTGTTTGCTTGTGGGGTCGCACTAAATGAGTTATTTAATTCATAGGCTGTTGTTGGAATCATGGTGTCATGAACAGTACTATGGTGTATTCATGAATTTTAAGTAGTTGATCTATTTATAGGGTGTAAACCAGGAAGCCAAGTACACTTAGGAGCGAGGATTCAATAATATACGAAAGTTTGACGCAGGACGTCTTCAAGGTGTAGCAACAGGCGCATAGCAGGCTACGAAACTGTTGCTACAACGTAGAAGACTGACAAAAAGACAAGTCAAATTCGTATATTATTGATCCTCGCTCCTAAGTTTAGTTTGTGTATAGTTAATATTGATCTAGATCAAAGAAATTAGCTTTTAAAATTTAGTATCACTAAAGAGCTGCAACTAAATTA
>CAZGWS010000409.1:0-2140 GCA_964528805.1 uncultured Lentimicrobiaceae bacterium
GGAGACAAATGTTTTATCAGTTTGGGTGCATGGCTGGATGAACGTAGAGGAAGGATTATTATTGGTGATAAGGTATCTATCACAAGAGGAGCTAAGATTCTTTCGCATGATGCGACTACAAGTTACTTACAAAAAGTAACTCCGATTAATGGTTGCATAACAAGACTTGGGAATCATTGTTTTATTGGCATGAATGCCGTTGTCTTGGCTGGAATACATATTGGAGAGCACAGTATTGTTGGTGCTGGCTGCGTAGTATCAAAGGATGTGCCGGCATACTCCGTCGTAGCAGGTAACCCAATGCGTATTATTAAACAATACAACGATAAGACTAATGAATGGATGAAAGTTGAATAAAGTCATCTTAAATTCAATTCTTGTGGTTTGTTTAGTCAATTTATTAGTATTGTTTGTAGGTGTCAACTATTATAAAATTTATAAACTAAAAAAAGCAAACGTTGATACTAGGAACATTTATAAAGATTCCCCATCATTATTTAATCAAGTGGTGTTATTTGGTGATTCAAGAGTGAAAGAGTGGGGTCCTACTCCTGTTATTGGTGAATTTGTCGCATTGAATAGAGGGGTTTCAGGTGAAACAACTGTCCAAATGGTGCTCAGGTTTGAGCAAGATGCTTTAGCCATACAACCTGACTTTTTGATTATACAAGCAGGTATCAATGACATAGTCATTGCTTCAATGATGGGTTCACAGTTGGAAAAAAGTATACGTCTTGAGCAATGTGTAAATAACTTGCGGAATATGGTGGATTTAGCAGTGGCTAAAGGGATTAAAGTAATTATATTTTCTATAGCAGAACCGTACAAGCTGGGGATTATTCGATCTGTACTTTGGGGGAGGGATTTGACTGAATTAGTTCGGGAAGTTAATAGGCAAGTATACAGCACTCATTCAAATTATATAATTGATACGAACAATATTTTGTCACAAACGAGTAATGTAAAAAAAGATGCTTTGCATTTTACTTATGAAGCTTATGAGGTTTTAAACAATGAAATATACTCTCACCTGCTACGATAGAATTAGAATTTTATTGCTATGTAACTGCTCAGCGTATTTAACCAACAAAAATAATAGGGTCAATAGTTGATTTAATATCTTTAATCAAAGAGGTGTGTCACTTGGGTTTATATTTTTTTCTATTCCAAAGATACACAGCAATACTGCCATAAACACAGTGAGTTAACGCAGAAATTGCACCAGGAATAGTTGCCATTTGTCCAAAGTTTTGTTTGGCCAACACAACAGCCAGTCCGGAGTTTTGCATACCTACTTCAATTGAAATAGTTCTAGCTACTTGCTCATCTTTTAATAATATTTTGCTGATAAAGTAACCCAGTACAAAACCCAGTAGATGTAACAATCCTATGGCGATAAACAGATTTGGGCCAGAAGCTAATATTTCTGCTTTACCTTGTCCAATGACACTGCCTACTATTAAGGCGATGACTATAACTGCTATTGGCGGTGCAATAGGCAGTAATTTCTCTGTCGTCTTATGGAAAAAAGTATTCAGACTAACACCTAAAATAATCGGTACTAAGACAACTTTTACAGTACTTATAAACAGTTTCCAAGCATCAACATCAAGTCGGCTTCCTACCAAATAGTCAGTTAATAAAGGTGTCATAAAAATTGCCAACAGGGTTGATATTGCTGTCATGCTAATTGATAAAGCTATATTTCCCTTAGCAATGAAGGTCACTACATTTGATGCCGTTCCCCCTGGACAGGAAGCAACAAGAATAAGTCCAACCGCCATCATTTTTGGTAGTTCAAAGAAATTTGCTAATGCTAACCCAGCAAAAGGCATTACAGTGTATTGGAGCATTATTCCTAGCAAAATCCATTTTGGATAAATGAGAATACTTTTAAAATCTTGTGCGGTTAAAGTCAGACCCATGCCAAGCATAATGCCCCCAAGACCATAGGTAATAAAGGAGCCATGAAACCAGGTGAGTGCAGGTGGAAAAAATAGGGCGAGGATTCCAGCACCGATTACCCAGGCTGGAAATGCATTAGTAAAATATTGACAGGCGGTATTAAAATTCAATTTTTAGTTGGTTCTGGATGAATGTACTGGTAATCAACTTTTAACTTCCAATAAAGAAAATGAAT
>CAZGWS010000410.1:0-2132 GCA_964528805.1 uncultured Lentimicrobiaceae bacterium
AGACCTTGAGCAAAGCCTCTCACCGTATCATTTACATTGATCGATTCGATAGTGCGATAATCAGCCATTTTGATATTTTTTGAAATAACATTCTTTTCTATGGTCTGTAAAATAATTTGTCCATACGTTTGTATAATACTGTATAGCAGATATATTCGTACATCTTAACAAAACCATTCAAATTTTTATTTTAACCGCTAAAATCATCTCTAAGAAATAATTTTAAAAATCTTAGGTTATTCTACAGCTTCAACGTTGGAGCTAAATGGCTCCCAAACGTGATAGCGGTTTAAGCGATTTGTTATGTGCGTGAACCTTGAGCATGTTTTTAAATCGATATTTTAATGTTTGTATATTACTTATTCATTAACCAGATTTGCTTATGCCCCATTATTTTTAAACCGTTTTGTTATTTGAATCGATTAGATTAAATAGTTTCTTCGCAAGCCATTATCGTTGAACAATGGCAAATACTTCTTTATTTTAGCTTAAATTTAGTTTTATACTTGCTACTGGTTTCACTCTTTTGATATTTGATTCTATTTCCCTTTATTACACATAACAGTGTTGACAATATTCCCAACGGCAAATATGTCTGCGAAACCACGGCCAACTTAATTTTCGAAGGCATTCGCCCCGACAGTTGGCTCACCCCCGAGGATGCTGCAAAAGACGTGGCGCAATATCCCACTTAAACGAGGATGGCACTATTGTAAGCCTATTCCTACAACGTAACCAGAACCTACTCACAAAATGCCCAATCTGTTCCTTATTTTTTAAAATGTGCGACACCGTGCATAGCGCACATTTATTTAATCTGTTACCTTCGGGGGGAAGGTGGGAATCGTTTGGAACAGCTATTCCTTAATAACAGGGATATTATTTTATAAATATGTCTCAATGATAGGTGAGTATTATGGATGTAATGGTTAAAGAAAAACAAACCGCGCAACAATTACGCTTGAATAGAGAAGCTGTTTATAGAGGACATGTTGTTGGTGGTATTCCTTCGGTATTTTTACGTGTTAAGGGTAGGCAATTAAAGCCTGCACATATAGATAGTCGGCCTAGTAATTTTAAAGTTTTTGTTTTGCTCATACAATGCTAGTTCGATCTAGAAAATCAAAGAAAATTACTATCAGGGATGAACTCTGGGCAGTCAGAAAAGCTGAAAATCCAGTAAGGTTAAGGAAGGGATATAGACTCTATGAACCGCGATACGTTTACTATAATGGTAGACAGACAATTAATATTGTTACAGGTGAATTACGCCCACTTCAATGGACTGTTAGTAAATACGATCCCCGTATAATGGTTAAGCTCAGTCACAAGGATGCATTATGAGATATTTAATGATTGTAATTGCATTAATATTATCACCAGCACTTAAAGCGGAACAAGTTGAAGCAGGCTATATTAAAAGCGATAAGTTAAATATCATTTCAAACTGGTCAAAACCTGATGAAATCCCAATATCAGATATTTATAGGCATAGTCTTGGTATTATATTTGATATTGATAATGTACAAAAGATTATTATAAATGATTTGAATGTCAACAATGGCAAATGTGAAGATATAATAGTTGCAAGTCGAGAAATATTCTTTCTTAGTTTACCTAAAGTAGACAATAATTTGCGAAGAATTAACATTAGAGTTAACCGACCGTGTTCTATAGATAACAAAGTAAAATTAGAATTACTTGTCAGAACAAGCAACAAGAAAGTTTACTCAAATATTATTACATTAAAAGCGAGTTACAGTAATTATATAAATAGGGAGTATGAATAGGATAAATTAGCCCCATCGCCACCATTAATGTCGGTGGCATTATGGCATCGGGTTTAGATATTAAACCCAGTGACTTTATGAACGGCAACTATATTTTTAACGAAGTGGCGGGTAAAAATGGCTTTGTTTTAAACAGTGGCATTATTAATGCCGCCACTGGTAGCAATGTGACCTTGCTCGGCAAGCACGTTAAAAATAACGGCATGATAGTCGCCAAACTCGGTGCCGTGAATATGGCCGTCGGTAAAGCTGCCGTGGTCACCTTTGATAATGCCGGTTTACTGGGTGTTAAAATAACCAAAGCAGTGTTGTAAAATATCGGTCACTCATAATTTAATATCA
>CAZGWS010000411.1:0-2121 GCA_964528805.1 uncultured Lentimicrobiaceae bacterium
AAACAAGAGAATGCATTACTAGAAAAATATGCTGAATCGATAATAATAAAAGGTGTAAAGTCGGAAGAAAGGCTATTAGATGAAACTGCACTTTTTATGCACAGGGTTATAGCGGATTTACCCAATGAACAGCAAATGGTTATTAAAAGTATGCACTCGCGTGAGAATACCTTCGTAAACAAGAAGGTGTTAATTGTTGATGACGACATGAGAAATATTTTTGCTCTTAAAAAGGTACTTTCCGATTATAAGATGATTGTATCGCGTGCCGAAAATGGCAAGGCGGCACTTGAAATTATAAAAAGCAGTCCTAAATTTGATATTATTTTAATGGATATAATGATGCCTGAAATGGATGGATACGAAACGATGAAAGCTATAAGAAATATTCCGGAACAGAAAAATGTGCCTATTATTGCCTTAACAGCTAAGGCCATGAAGGAAGATAGGCAGAAATGTATAAAAGCAGGTGCAAATGAATACATGGCAAAACCAATTGTTATTGAAAAACTCTTATCTTTGCTTAGGGTTTGGTTATATAAATAGATGATAATGCTTGCAAAACCAAAAATATTAATTGTTGATGATAAAAAAGAAAATCTTATTGCATTAGAAGTAGTTCTAAAAGATCTAGAGGTTCAGTTTGTTAGAGCCTTATCAGGTAATGAGGCTTTGGGATTAACACTCAAACATGAATTTGCACTTGGAATCATCGATGTACAAATGCCAGACATGGATGGCTTTGAAACCGTTGAAATTATTAATAATGATACTGATATAGCATATTTCCCTGTTATATTTGTATCAGCAATTTACAAAGAAGATCAATATGTACTAAAAGGTATTGAGACCGGTGCGGTTGACTTTATCTCAAAACCTATTGTTCCTGCAATTTTACAAGGTAAAGTTAGAGTGTTTCTAGATTTATATAATCAGAAGAAGCTGTTGGAGAAAACGAATAAAGAACTAATTATTGCCAAGGAAAAAGCCGAGAAAAAAGATATGCTGAAGTCGTTGTTTTTAGCAACCATGTCGCACGAAATAAGAACTCCCATGAATGGCATAATAGGGGTATCGGAGTTGCTAAAACAAACTAAACTTGATGATGATCAGTTGGATCTCGTTAATATTATGTCGGTTTCGGGTAATAGCCTACTATTAATTATTAATGACATACTCGATATATCAAAAATAGAAGCGGGGCAAATAAAGCTCGAAAGCACTCGTTTTAATTTGTATAAAGTGGCAACAGAAATAATTTCATTATTAAAAATAAAGGCAACAGAAAATAATGATAAATTACTTCTCGACATTGATGCGAATGTACCTAAATATTATATTGGTGATGGAATCAGGCTTCGCCAAATACTTCTAAACCTAACAAATAACGCAGTTAAATTTACAAAAAATGGTACTGTCAGAGTTCATATTTCATACGTTAAAAGTAAAGGTGATAGGGATAAAATTGAGTTTAAAGTAATTGATAGCGGAATTGGAATATCGGAAGAGGACAAGAGCAAGCTTTTTAAAGTTTTTAGTCAGATAGATCAAGGGTCACAGCGTGAGTATGGAGGAACCGGTCTGGGTTTGGCAATTTCCAAAAGCTTGGTTGAAATGATGGATGGAGTTATAGGCGTTACAAGCACAGTAGGCATTGGATCAACGTTTTGGTTTAATGTTATGTTTGACAAATCGGATAATAATATTGATACCGATGAAAAGGACAAAGCTGTTGATATTACCGAGACAAATAGTCTGGATATTTTGTTGGTAGAGGATAATTTAATTAACCAAAAGGTTGCTGCCGGCATTATTAAACGGCTGGGTCATAATGTTGATGTGGCTAAAAATGGGAAAATTGGTGTTGATATGTACAAATTAAATAAGTACGATGTTGTGCTGATGGATATTCAAATGCCTGTTATGGACGGTTTTATGGCAACAAAAAACATCAGAAGTTGGGAGAAAGAACAAAATAAACAACCCGGAATTATTATTGCGCTTACTGCAAATGCCCTAAAAGAAGATAAGGAAAAATGTTTTGAAGTTGGCATGAATGACTTTCTCTCGAAGCCATTTAAAATCAACGACATTAAGAGGGTATTATGTAAAGTTTAATAT
>CAZGWS010000412.1:0-2120 GCA_964528805.1 uncultured Lentimicrobiaceae bacterium
CTTTACCTTTTGTGTAATAAATAGTTCTTCAATTGCAAAAGCAGAAGAAATAGATATTTTTGAAGCTGCCAGGGAGAACAACTTCTCCGCTATTAAAGCCTATACACAAAAGGGTAAAGACATAAATATCGTCAATAGTAAAAAATATACACCTTTTATTCTTGCTGCATATTATGGACATATCCAGACTTTAGATATCTTGTTACAAACAGGTGCAGAGACTTGTACAGTTGATAATAAAGGCAATAATGCGTTTATGGGAGTCGCTTTTAAGGGACATGAGCATGTTGCGAAATGGTTACTGGAAAATACAGACTGTAATGTTAATCACCAAAACTATGCTGGCCAAACAGCGATGATGATGGCATCTCTGTTTGGTCGGGGAAACATTATCAAATTATTGCTGGAACATGGAGCAAACCCGGAAATCATAGATAAAAAAGGCAATACAGCATCAAAGTTAGCCCAAGCACAGGGCTTATTAAAAGTGGTTGAGATTATTAAATTTCATATCCAGTAAGCAGGTGTATCCCTCAAATAACCCTCATTTTTCTATGTTGAAAGGTTATTGAAAGCTTTAGCCGGTAAAATAAAAAGATGGACTTTACGACGAGGGTCATCAGGAGTGTAGTTAAAAGTGAAGTAAGTAGGTATTTGAAGCTTAAGCAGTCGTTTCTTTGGCAACTCAACAATCTGAGTGCTAAAAATGTTAGGTTAGCGATAGACCTGTTAGCCTAACCGCGAGAGTTAGCGAGTTGATTCTTAATATTGTGATATAAGAAAAAATGATAAATACTTCAGTTTTATTTCACTTTTAATCGTCTCCGGCTATCAGTCCTTTTTGTATTTCTTTTTTAGTGCTAAGCACATTCATATCTAAATATTATAAAAATAGTCATGGATAAACAATACCTTACTGGTAATATACACCATGAAGAACTTCCCAGTCATCATTATGATCCGCTGATTGAGTTCCTCCATCGAACAATACGAAATGCCGTTAAAGTTCTTGCCGTTCTCATGGTTCTTGTTATTATCTGGGGGATCGGTGATGTAGTTTATGTTCTTTACTTGAGGTTAATGGAACCTCCCATCTATTTGTTAAGTATTTCTGATATTTTTGCAACATTTGGTGCATTTTTATCTGTGCTAATTGCAATTGAGATATTTACAAATATTACACTTTATATTAGAAACGATGTTTTGCCCGTTAAATTAGTGGTTGCTACTGCATTAATGGCAATCTGTCGTAAAGTAATTATTTTTGATTTTAAAGAATTAACGCCCATGTATATACTTGCAACTGCTGCTGTTGTATTAGCTCTTGGTATTACACATTGGTTAATATCAAAAAAATAATAATCGCTTTTTAACAGGAGAAATAAATTGAAAACAAAAATTAGTTTACTAGCTTTGATAATACTAACAACTGGCTGTGCTACAACAACGCAACATACTAGTCATAACCAGCATTGGGGCTATACAGGACATGAAGGGCCTGAATATTGGGGAACTTTAGATCCAAAATATTCCACTTGCGATAAAGGCCTGAATCAATCACCGATTAATCTAACTGGATTTATTGAGTCTGATTTATCACCACTTGAACTAGAATACAAATTAGGTGGTCATGAAATACTTAATAACGGTCATACTATTCAGGTTAATTATCAGTCAGGAAGTAAACTAGGTATTAATGGTCATTCCTATGAATTAAAGCAATTTCATTTCCATTCACCCAGTGAAAATCATATTAACGGCAAATCATACCCTATGGAAATGCATTTGGTTCATGCCGATACCAAGGGTAATTTAGCTGTAGTGGCTGTTGTGTTTGAAGAAGGCAATAAAAATGAAACGTTAAAAGAAATCTGGAACACAATGCCATCGATAGCTGGAAACAAGAAGACTCTACCATCAATTGTTTCAGTTGACGGCCTTTTACCGGACAATCGCGAATATTATCGTTTTAATGGTTCATTAACCACGCCACCTTGTACTGAGGGTGTAGTTTGGTTAGTAATGAAGCAGCCTGTCGCTGTAACAAAAGGGCAAATTAAACAGTTCACAAATGTTATGCATCAACCAACCAATCGTCCTGTGCAAGCTGTAAATGCACG
>CAZGWS010000413.1:0-2113 GCA_964528805.1 uncultured Lentimicrobiaceae bacterium
ATCTTAATACAAACAAAAACTTTGGAGTAAGCATTACTATTTCTGACGAGCGAAATCAGTTGCTTGATACGGGTGGGGCAATACTGAAAGCACATAACTTTGTTGAGGGCAACGAGCCTATACTTGTGCATAATGTTGATATTATTTCTAATTTGATAATTAGTAAACTTTTAAAATATCATACTGATAACAATAACGTTGCAACTTTGTGCGTAAGAAATAGAAGTTCAAACAGGGGTTTGCTTTTCAACAATAAAATGCACCTTGTGGGCTGGACAAATGTAAAAAATAACGAGTTCCGATGGGTTGACAATAAATGTAAAAATTATCATATGTTTGCTTTTAGCGGTATTTATATAATTTCACCTGAGTTTACTACGCTTATTTCGCAATCAGGCACTTTTTCAATTATTGACACTTGGCTTGATTTAGCAAAAAATAATACAGTTGCAGGTTATGTTGACGAATCTGATTTGTGGCACGACTTAGGAACAGCACAAAAAATTGAGTTGGCTGAAAGATTAGCATAGTAATTGGCATGAGACAAACCATCTGAAATATTAACTAACAACAATGCATTGTGAAAAAATTTCTTAGTGAAGCTGCTGAAAAAATAATAAATAATAAATATTACGGGGTGCATTCTGTTGTCATACTACCAAACAAGCGTTCGGAGATATTTTTGTTGGATGAGCTTAAAAAGAAATTAACGTCAAATATTTGGTTGCCTGAGTTTTACGCAATTAATGAGTTTGTACAAAAAATATCAGGATTAACAAAAGCGGATAATATTTCAATATTTTTTGACCTCTACAAATTTCATAGTAAAATTGAAGGTAACAATGCAAAAACTATTGATGAGTTTTTGACATGGGCACCTGTAATGCTATCTGATTTTAACGATATTGATAACGCTGTTGCGGATGCCGCAGATATTTTTACTCAGCTCTCGGCAGTAGTAGCTATGCAGCAATGGAACCCCGATGGAAGACCCCTGACACTACTACAGCAAAATTATTTGCGGTTTTTTAATAGTATGTTTACGTATTATTCGGAACTACACTCTAAATTAATTGCCGACAAAAGTGGCTACCAAGGGTTGATTAACAGGTATGCTGCCGGAAATATTCCTACTCTACTGGGTAAACAAAGTTGGGATAACTATTTGTTTGTTGGGCTAAATGCATTGAGTGAGAGCGAGATACAGATAGTAGATTATATTAATAAAAATAGAAAAACCGACTTTATTTGGGATGTTGATGAATATTACTATCCGAAAAATAATAAAATTTTTAACAGGCAAGAAGCAGGGAAACAAATTAAACGTGTTATAAACCGCCTTAAGATTAGTGGACCTGATAACATTGGCAACAAATTATCGTCATCAAAAAAAAATATAAAAATTTTAGGAGTGCCTAAAAATATTGGTCAGGTAAAATTTGTTGGTCAACAACTGAAAGAAATGTATGAAGCAGAAGTTGCTGCAAATAACAAAAATAATGATCAACTTGTTGACTCTGCAATAGTTCTTGCCAACGAAGATTTACTGGTGCCACTACTTAACTCGCTCCCTGATTTGCCAACATTGGGAGACAAGTATTATAATGTAACACTCGGATATCCACTTAGCAATAGTGAGATTGAGCATTTTTTCTCTTCTTGGATCGATTTTATTATATCAAAAACTAAAGATAGTGAAAGAATTAATACAAGACAGCTAATTTTACTGTTGAACAACCCAATAATAAAACAGAATGCTGTTAACAATAGCAATGTTAATTTTATTAATTATTTAATATCAAAAAATATTTCTGTCATTACTTCTAATGATGTTAAAAATAGTCCTTTCTTTAGTGATAAAAGTGACTTACAATTTGTTTCAGATCTGCTAAATTTAGATGACGAAAAAGATATACTTATTGTGATTGACAAATTTAGGAAAATATTAATTTCAATAACTGGCAGTAATTTTAAAATTAATTTTCTGATTAATGAACAGGTTAAGCAACTCATAAAAATTATTAGTAAAATAACTTTGCTAAGCGCAGATAATAAGAGTATTATAAATTATAATGCGATTAAAAAAATTGTTGGGCAATTAATAAGCAGTGCC
>CAZGWS010000414.1:0-2097 GCA_964528805.1 uncultured Lentimicrobiaceae bacterium
CTGCGTCAAATTAAACGTGAAATAGATCATTTTTTAAAGCCTGCTTCCAGTGGAAGAACAGCAAACCAAACTGTCGGGGAATTTATTGCCAACCGTTCAAAAAACAGCAACCCAAAAGTTAAGCAAAGTGCTAATACCCCCTCTAAATCTAAACAAACAAATATTGAGGAGAAACCAAAAAAAGGAGTTTCCAGCGAAAAAGAGAGTGGTACAATTGATGGGAATGGAGGGAAGAATACATTAAGCTCCAAAGCACTCAATAAAAAGCTAGATGAAGATGCCATTAATTACCCTAAAAAGACATATGGCTCCGCAGTATCAAGGGGAGAGGCTATTGATAGAAATGGGAATATAATTAGCAGTGATGCCTTTACCAATCTAGATTTCAAAAAAGGACTTTTATCCGACAAGCCAGGAAAACAAATTGCTGGAATAAGTAAAAATACAGATGGTAAGACTTACAAGATTACTGATAAAGATGCTTATGTTAATGATATTAAGAAACTGTACAAAGAAAATGGAACCGAGCTTCAACCTGATACAGAAAAATTAATTCGCAAACAAGTTGATGGTGATAGCAACTTTAGGCTTACTGATGGTCCGCCAGGATTACATTCAGAGGTGCAATCTCTTAATCAAATCTATAAAAAATCTGGGGGAGCAGATAATATAAGCGAAATAAATATTGGGACAAAACATACCGACGGTACAATCGATAATTTTCCTGCATGCTCTAATTGTAGTGGAATTATAAAACAAGACCCAAATGTGAATATTTTTACTGACTAGCCATGAAGAATTATCAATTATTTTGGAAAGACACAAGAGAACAAGTTTTGATCGCGTCCAGTCTGGATATAAACAGAGATATTATTTTTGGTGCTGATCAGCATAAATATATTATTAATCCTGCTATTTTAGATAAAGACATTATTTCATTTGAACAACGTTCATCTATAAGATTACCTGATGTATATCGATCCTATTTAAAGTATTACGGTTCTGGTGGCGCTGGCCCTGACTATGGTATTTATAGTTTTTCCAGTGACCGCCTTTCTCACTCAGTAGGTGATTTATCTCGTGATTCTCAATTAACGAGTATTTCTGGATGCGATACGGATATACCTGAAACTCACCCAATACATAACCTAAATGGAGTGATTCGAGTCGGTACTGCTGGCAACCCAACAGATTACTTTATGGTAGTAACTGGAAAAGAACTCGGTAGAGTTTTTGCATGGAACTATGATGATATATTGTGTGATGAAGGACTATTTGATGACTGGTATCAGAGATGGATTAATCACACCCTTTCCCTTCTAAAAAAGACATGAAGCCATAATAAATGACTCATAGATTTTATCAGTTGAAGATATGTGAAGTTTGATAGATAAGATAATGATGGTTTAAGTAGACAATGCTTTTCGGACAGCTTGATCCGCTAAGCGCGTGGTCTGCGGTAAACGATACTGAGGTGACAACTTTAATACCCAGTCACAGGAAGTGGCGAGTGAAATTCGATGACCTAGTGATACATAAATCGGGTTAATATTGTCTTGAGTTCTTAACACATTACCAACGACCTCTTCCTTATCTATTAAAGAGGTAATCGCCCCTCTTTTTGAGTCAGGTTCTTCATGTGTGCCCACTAACCGCGTTTTTCCACAGCCGACAGATGGAATATCAAAGATTAAACCTAAATGGCAAGCTAAACCAAATCGTCTAGGATGTGCATAGCCTTGCCCATCACATATCACTAAATCAGGTATATTTTGTAGTTTAGAAAATGCTTTGATAAGAGGTGGTAATTCTCGAAAAGAAAATAGCCCAGAAATATAGGGGAACTTTGCTATATCTTCAACTATAACGGTCTCAATAACCTCTAAAGTGTTAGCATCAAGAATAATGACAGCAGCAACTAATTTATCAATTTCTTTTGCATAGGCAACATCAACACCAGCAATAAATTTTATTTTATCAACCTCATCATGCTTTATCACTCTGGCTGCTAGCTCGTACTGTAATTGCAGAGCTTCACCCTCGGACAAATTCCAAGAATGGTTAATAATTGGCTTCATTTGATTTTTATATATTATT
>CAZGWS010000415.1:0-2077 GCA_964528805.1 uncultured Lentimicrobiaceae bacterium
ATTACTTAACTTTCTTTTTAAAATATATATTTGATGCGTAGAGTAATACCAACATAATTGTAAGCGTTCCGGCGAAGCTGGTAAACATATTAAGAGATACTAATGCCCCCAGCTCACGGTTTGGTGGAAATACTGAGAACAGTAACACCAAGAATCCTGCAATTACTACAATAGCGTTGTAAATAATTGCCTTACCTGAATGCGCCATTGTTTTTTGTGTACATACAAGTTTATTGTCAGAAATTGTGGCATTATACCTGTACTGTTCCAAAAAATGAACTGCGTAATCAATTCCTATTCCAATAGCAATACTCGAAAGCAATGCAGTTGTTGAACTTAATGGAATACCTAAAAAGCCCATAATACCAAAGCTTATAAGAGCTGTTAGGATAATTGGTACTGAGCCGATTAAGCCTATTTTAATATTTTTAAACATTAATGATATTAAAATGAAAATTATTATTAGTGACAATATTATACTCATAATTTGACCTTCAAAAATTAGGTCAGTAAAAACCAAACTTTTATAACCACTACCGGCATAATTAAGAGATATACCCAGTTTATCAAAATCATTTTTATACGTTTCAATTACCTTAAGGACCGAATTAATAGCCTTTGAGTTATCGCTTTTAAGTTGAAAGGTTACATTTAATTTTTCATAATCATAATCAACAACTTTATTCAAATTCTCAGGATCGCCTGACATCTCGTAGAGTAACAGATATTGAGCAATCATATCCCTATTATTGGGGATTGTATTAAAGGTTTCATCATCAGCATTCATAACCTTATTCATGCGATCGACATAATCAGTTAACGAAAAAGTGTTGCCAACCACTTGTAGCTGATTATCAACATCCTTTTGCATTTTATCAACAAGCATTAACACTTTTGGATTCTTAAATTTGTCTTTTTCTCCGTTAGCATCAAGTATTAAATTTAACGAACTTGTACCTCCAAAATGTTCATTAATAAATTTATCTGTCTGTACTATCTCACTATCCTTCTCAAATTTATCAAGGAAACTTGAATTTATCCAAATCTTTTGCATTCCAATTACAGAAAGTACAATTATAATAACAGTTCCTATTAGTGAAATTGCTTTGTGGTTTACTATAGCGGATGCGAATTTATTAGCAACTTTTGAATGCGAATGACCGTCTTTATCTTCATCTTTATTAATTTTTTTTGCTTTCGGTAAACCAAATATCATTATGCCAGCAGGAAGAAATACTAGCGAAAAAACCATTGCCATCATCACACCAAATGCAGTAAAGATTCCAAAATATTTTACGGGATAAACCTGTGATGTTAACAGTGAAATAAAGCCAACAGCAGTTGTAACCGACGTCATAACAACAGGTTTCCACATTTGTTTAAGCATATCATTTATTGCCTCTTTTTTTGAGGCCATTGGGTTATGATCAATATAAGTGTGTAAGTGGGTATATAGGTGGATACCATCGGCAACACCAATTGCAATAAGCATTACAGGTATCATGGTTGAAACAGCATAAATGGGAATATTTACCGCTGCCATTAGCCCAAATGCCCAAATAGTTGAGAAGAAAACAACGCCAAGTGTTATTAACGTTCCTTTAAAGCTACGCAAAATTATAAACAGAACAATAAAAATTACCAGCAGTACTATTGGTACCATGCGTTGCATATCAGCAGGACCAAGTAATGCCATAGTGCCTTCAACAATAGGCCGACCGGCAACATGAATCTTAATATTGTTAGTTTGCGATGCCTCAGCAACTTTAAGAATTTCTTTATAAAACTTTTGTGTAAATACGTCATCTTTAATTTCGGCAATTATTACGGTAACAGTTTCATCAGAAGATACTAAACGCCCAAATATCATTTCATTTGCTTCAACACTTTGCTTTAGTTCTTGTAACTTTATAGGAGTTTTTGGAACTCGTTTGAAAAACCGCTTCACATCCATGCCATCCTCAGTACCAACTATGTTGTCAGCAGTATAAAGCGATGTTACGTCGTTTTTATCAATCTCTGCAAACTTTTGAAAACGCTTAGTAAGCTGCTTTAATGTATCAAGAGTTTGAGTGTT
>CAZGWS010000416.1:0-2059 GCA_964528805.1 uncultured Lentimicrobiaceae bacterium
CTATGTAGTTCTTATTATGTACAGTTTTGCGATTAATCAAAATTTATGAATAAAAAATGTACTTACTATGGAAGCAATATAACGAGAAAACACAGATTTAGAAAAAGTCATCTTGCAATTTCAAAATAACTTTTATAAAACTGACTTATACCAAATCTTCGAAAGTTGTATTGGCTAATTTTTTCTTAACAATAGCTTCTATCACCCTCTTAACCACACCCTCGTGATCGCTTTTCATTGTTTTTGATGCAGAAGACAGAGCCCGAATGTCATATTGACTTGCGTATATTTCGGGTACATGCTTTTTAATATTTAAGAAATGATAAACAGCCATAATAGCCGAACGAACCGAATATTCAACTGTAAATACACAATCGTCTTTAATTTCGCAGTATTGTCCTAAAAATGCAAGGTTTACGCTGCCTTCAGGCACAACCTCTGGTCTGTCGCCTTTAACTCTTGGCAGAAACTGACTTGTAATATATGGCATCATAGCCGGTATAACAATACACTCGTTGATATAAGCTTGCATATTATTCTCGGCAATTCCCAAGTGATATAGCAATTCTTGTAATAATTCTTTACCCGAACATTCGCTCATTTTTTTATCAATAAAATCACCTTTGTTGTCGGGGAATAAACCATATGCCCATGCAACAGTTACGTCTTCAGGTTGATTTTTGAATTGTGGCTGTCTGTTTACAGTAACACTTAATAACCAATTAGAGTCTTTAATAGTGATAATACCTCCACTTGCTGTTTTATGTGGTAAAAATTTACGTTCAGCAAAGTCTTCTAAAAGCTGACGCATTTTTGTTCCTTTTGCTGTAATTGTGTATGATTCCCATTTCGATTTATCTATATTATTACAAAAAACTTCTGGTTTACCAAAAGATTCATCCTTAGCTGCAATCTTCTTCCACAAACTCCAAACAGTACCTTCACTTCTGTCTAAAATAGGAGCATTATCCATATCTCCATACGTAGAGTTCTCTGTCATAGAGCCATTAGTAAAAAATACAAAATCGTTAGTTGTTGTTTTCAGTACTTCCTCTTTACCTTTGCTGTTTAAATGAATTTCTTCTACTATTTTCTTATTATTACTAACATTTATATCTAAATCTGTTATGATTGTATCAAATTCAAATTTTACACCTTTCGATTTCAATAATTTTTTTAAAGGAAGGATTAATGAATCGTATTGATTATATTTTGTAAATAGCAAATCTCTCATAGTACTCATCCCAGGCATTAAGTGGATAAAGCGTTGCATATACCGTTTCATTTCTACAACTGAGTGCCAGGGCTCAAAAGCAAACATAGTTCTCCAATACAGCCACATATCTGTACTGAAAAATGATGCGTCGAAGTATTCTTCTACTGTTTTGGCATCAAGGTCATCTTCTTTTGTAAGCAATAATTTAGTTAACTCTTTAGAATTTTTTTCTGATAAGCCTAAACCTGTTTTGCGATATTTTTCACCTCTATTGTATATAGCTCTAACGTTAGAGAAATTGGGGTCTGCATCATTCAGTTCTTTAAATTCGTCCAAAACTGTAAATCCATCTTCTTCAATGGAAGGTACTTGACTAAATAAGTCCCATAAACACTCATAATGTTCTTCCATTTCTCTGCCACCACGTGCAATAAATCCATTTTCCGGATTTCCTGCACCATCCATAGCTCCTCCTGGGATGCTATCTTGCTCAAAGATAGTTATTTGGTTACCTTTCATATGTCCATCACGGATAAGGTATTCTGCAGCAGCTAAAGATGCAATTCCTGAACCAATTAAAAATGCCCTTTTGTTTTCTACCCCAATAGGCTTGCGTGTGTTAATTCTTTGATAGTTATTCATAATTTAAATCTTTATTTTTTCCTACTCATAAGGTTTTTCGGATTCCACCATTTAAACTAAAATTATTTATTTTTTTTCGTATTCCAATAAACATCAAATTTAGGTATTAGCATTCATTATCTTGTCAAATTTGACATCTTGAATGATTGCAGCCAAATTTAGTAATATTTTTCGTAATTTGAGTTTTGTTTTTTAGTTAAG
>CAZGWS010000417.1:0-2051 GCA_964528805.1 uncultured Lentimicrobiaceae bacterium
AATCGCAAGAAAAATATGGTGTAAATCCGGCTACGGCTCATACCGCCATCCGTTAGCGGTTATTGCAAAAAAGAACAGAAATCAAATAATAAGCAAATACAGAAAAAAATGAAAAAAGGAATTATTGTATTATCAGTATTGACTTTATTAGTTCAATTAGAAATTTTCTCACAACCGACTTTTACAAATCAAGTGAATTTTGGAATTAATGCATCATTTAGTGCAGACTGGGGTGACTATGATAATGACGGAGACTTAGATTTAGTAGTTGGGAATTTAAATGGAGATTACATTTATATCAATGAAGGAAATAATGTATTTACAGAATCAGAAATCATTGATACAAATCCAACAAACTTTGTAAAATGGATTGACTTAGATGGAGATTTGGATTTAGACCTTTTTATTGGAAACAAAGGTTCTACTCCAAATTATATGTTTTACAATCAGGGAAATGGGAACCTTATACAAAATGAATTTCTAACTGATTTTGACATTACGGGAATAGATAACGGAGATTTTGACAATGACGGTGATTTAGATTTAATTGTTGCAGCCTGGGGCGATGATTACACATTCATTTTTTTAAATGATGGAAATAATAATTTCTCTCCTGACTTTAATAATGAAATATTTAATGACGCAATTTCTGTTTCAGTTGCTGATGTTGATAATGATTCAGATTTAGATATAATTACTGGTGTTGGTTGTTGCATTAATTCAAGTGAAGTCTATAAAAATGATGGAACAGGAATATTTTCTTTGTTTTCTCAATTTGGATCTGAAAATTCTGGTTTAAACAGTTTGAAAATTATTGACGTTGATAATGATGGGGACATAGATATTACTTCAAACAATTCTGGTTCAGACGAAGTTTGTATTTATTTAAATGATGGAATTGGAAATTATTCTACAATGCTAATTGACAATGTTGAATTCAGTTGTGCAGAATTTGGTGATATCGACAACGATAATGATATTGACTTGATTGTTGGTGCGTACGGTTTCTTTTCAGACAGAATTATAGTTTATGAAAACAATGAAATGACATTTACGAAACATACAATTCAAGAAGGTGGGTTTACGAATTTTCCGGTAAATGCTGTTTCTGATATTACGTTGGGAGACTCAGATAATGATGGAGATCTAGACATTGCGGTTATGAGACTGATTTTTACCGACGAATCAAATGTTGATGTTGAACAGAATTCACTATTAATAAATGACCTGATAAATGGAATTGGAAATAGAGTTTCGAACCAAGATTATCGTATTTATCCAAACCCTTCAATTGACTTAATAAATATCGAATTGAACAATTCCGAAAATGTCACTATAAGTATAATAGACCCAATTGGCCAGGTGATTTTCAAAAAACATATAGAAAAAAAACAAATAGAACGAATCAATATTTCTGACTTTTCAAAAGGAATGTATTTCATAAAAATAGAAGGACAGACCTATTCAAATATTGAAAAGATTATCAAGAACTAAAAAACAACAAACCGCTAACAATGGCTCATAGTGCATGCCGCAATTAATTTTAAAATGAGCATTCTGCTCATTAATTATTATATTTGTAAGCAGAAATATTTGAGTAAACAAATGCGGCACGGCACCATAGCCCAGTACGTTACCCGCAAGTGTCAGACCCAAAATAAACATCTATATTTAATTAAAGTATTTGCGTATATCAATTAAAAGAATTGAATTTTCGTACAAAGAAAAATACTTCCAAATTTGAAAATATAGAATTGAATAAATCTTAGAAATTGATTCGTAGAAAAAATCTAAAATCGTTCCACATGAAATATTGAAATATGAAACAAAGAATTAATTGGAAAAGAATTCAAAATTATTCTCATTGGAAATATGGAAAAGTCTGAATTATTGTAAACCAAATAACATTCTGACAAGAACTGACTTCAGAATTATTAATTCAATCGTGAAATCAAATTTATCGCTTTATTAAAACCAGAATTGTTTTGACTTCTACCCTACTCTTTTGCCACTTGAATCTGCCGTGACTTTTGCTCACAGAATTAAAACTG
>CAZGWS010000418.1:0-2044 GCA_964528805.1 uncultured Lentimicrobiaceae bacterium
GATATACCTTATTTGGATGATCAGTACCATATGCAACAGTACTTTTCTCAGCAACTGAGCCATTAATCACTTTACTTGCAGTATACAAAAAATTGTCTTCTGATGTAAACTCAGAAATATTCCACGTCATAATATCACTACTATTAAACTTTGTTTGGTAGCCGGCATCATCAACACGTTGGTCATGAAATCTCACTTCCATTTTATGTGGTGCTACCGAATTACCACCAAAATAAAATGCTTTTGACACAAAAGAGTTTTTTGCTACAGAAATTTCTGAATTATCTTGCCTAATACCAATGCACTTAATATCATAATCAGGATCCTGCTCATTATTAATAATCATACCTATTACTCTTTGCCCTAAGTACATGTCAATCGTGGAATTAGCATCTGTAAAACCTCTTTCATCTATTTTATGAGCAGCATAAACAGCCTCTTTATTATTATGAAAAAACAAGGCAAAGCTAATAGTATTTGGGTCGTCTCTAAATATCCAACCAAGGTGCATTTTAAATATATTATATTTTTTTTCCAAGTTTGGAGTATCGTAAGGGAAAGTAATCCTTCCTATTTTATTCCATCCATTTGTACTATCTAAATCATCTGCTGTGTAGGCGCAATTATCGTACATGTGGGCACGGAATTTGTATCTTCTCCCTGATCTGTCAAATTTCCATCTTTTGGGCCAAGCTTTTGGTGTACACTTTTGTTTTCCTTCTTTTATTGTTTTCAAAGTTCCCGATAAACTTGAACTATTGCCCAATGCGTCAGAAAACTGCGGATATAAATATATTGAAAATATAAATAGCAAAAAAGTTAATAGTGTTTTTTTCATGATTGTAAAATTATTTTTATGCCAAATTATGTAAATTATGCAATTAGAAATTAAACCCAATTACTAATGGTGTAATGAGTAGTAAATAATATGTATCATCAGAAAACATATTAGAATCATACCTTTCAAAGTTCATTGTTCCACCAATTCTTAGCCCTAAATGAATTTTCCCTGTATAATAATATGCAGATGTTTCTAAGCCTAAAGCATTGCCGTTTTCCCATCCACTCTCCATAAAAATATCAGATTTACGTGATGCAGTTGGTCCTATCTCAAAATAAAAACTATTTGATAATATATGTCTGTAAAAAAGTTGAAGTTTTATAAAATCATAACTAACAACACCTGGTTTAACTTTTTGCAAACCATTACCATAGCCATAATCATACATTGTACTCGTACTTGCAATGATAAACTGCAACCCCAAACCTAATTGCACCCTTGCCCCAAACGTAACATTTTTTTTAAATTTATGCGCAAACGAATACGATAATGCAGCAAACTCCGCCGATACACTATGTTGGTTAGTTTTGTTTAAAAAAGAAGGTTTAGTTTTTTGGGCAGTTGATAGACTAACTGTAAAAAAAACAAATATGCTTAATGTGAGTATTTTTATTTTCATAACGGTTATTTATCTTTGCAATTAAAAATTAAACCCAATTACTATTGGAATAACAAATATTCCAAAGTAGTTTGAAGTATATCCTATGGATTGAAATCCTGCCATTATTCTTGTGCCAAAATGTAACTTTTTAATTCTGTAATAAACTGAGCCTTCTAATCCTGTATTAATACTTAAATAATATTCGCCCCATACCCCTATTGTAACATATGGGCCAATATCATAATATATTTGTTTAGATATGTTTGATCTGTAAAATAGTTGTAGCTTTAATAAATCCACGAAAGGATTGGCTCTAGGCTTTACTTTTACCCAATTTGGTTCATTACATTGGTCGCATTGATAATACATTGACGGATCCGTTAACAAATACCGATAACCCAACCCAACTTGCACCCTTGCACCAAACGTAACATTTGGTTTAAATTTGTGTGCATACGAATACGATAACGCAGCAACTTCTGCCGATACACTATGTTGGTTAGTTTTGTTTAAAAAAGAAGGTTTAGTTTTTTGGGCAGTTGATAGACTAACTGTAAAAAAGGCAAATATGCTTAGTATAAGTATTTTTGTTTTCATTTATG
>CAZGWS010000419.1:0-2039 GCA_964528805.1 uncultured Lentimicrobiaceae bacterium
TTTTAGTGGGTTATGATTGGTATTTAGCCTCTGTTTCAAATAATAAAAATACAATGAGTGGCGTTGCTCTGATTATTCTTGGTGCTAATCTCGGTTTGGTACTTATCTTTAGAAGTTCTTTTCAGACAAGCTTTAGATATGCAATAGGTGGTCTATCAATACAGCTTATTATTCTTGGTACTTTAGCATTTCTTATCTCAATGATTTTAATATAAACCATCAATTTTACCAAAAGAGACAACTTACAATAAAAGGAATACAACATATGGCAGGAACTAGTTTATTAACTCTTCTGGATGATATAGCAGTCGTTTTAGATGATATTGCTTTAATGACAAAGGTTGCGGCCAAGAAAACCGCAGGCTTGCTAGGTGATGATCTCGCTCTAAATGCCGAGCAAGTCTCAGGGGTTCGTGCTGAACGTGAACTACCTGTAGTTTGGGCTGTTGCAAAAGGCTCAGCTAAAAATAAACTCATTCTTGTCCCTGCTGCTTTAGCGATTAGTGCGTTTATACCTTGGTTATTAACACCACTTTTAATGCTTGGCGGAGCTTACTTATGCTATGAAGGTTTTGAAAAAGTATCACATAAATTTTTTCATGATAAAGCTGAAGACGAACAAAAGCATGCAAAAACTCTTGAGGCTATTATTGACCCTACAGTAGATCTAGTTGAATTTGAGAAAAGTAAAATAAAAGGAGCTATTCGGACAGACTTTATACTTTCTGCTGAAATTATAGTGATTGCACTGGGTACAGTAAAAGATGCAAATTTTATGATGCAGGTATTTGTTGTATCTGCCATAGCAGTCGTAATGACCGTAGGTGTCTATGGTTTAGTGGCAGGAATTGTCAAACTTGACGATGCTGGTTTACATCTTATTAAAGATAAAGCAAGTAACGCTTGGGGTGGGTTTAAACGAGCTTTAGGTCGAGGTATTTTAGTAGTTGCACCGTACTTAATGAAAATATTATCTATTGTTGGCACTGCCGCGATGTTTTTGGTTGGTGGAGGTATTTTAGCCCACGGAGTTTCTGTTATTTATGATGGGATTAATCATGCGGGTGAAATGGTAAAATCACTGCCATTTGGCAGTATATTGGAAGCTATTACACCTACGTTATTAAATGCTGTGATAGGAATTATTTCAGGAGGCATTACGTTTTTTGGAGTAAAACTATTAACCCCAATTGTTGGAGTTTTTAGAAGAGACACTTGATTATATTCCTTTAAGGGCTGTGTTGATGTAAACATTATGACTTTTCATCTACAGGTCAGTTTATTTGAGAGAATAAACAGCCCTACGAATAAAATCATGCTTAAAAAACTAACGATCAACCAGTTACCCCAGCGTACATAAGGTGTTGTTCCACTAAAGGGTTGTACTGAGTGAGTTATAACTTTTTGGGTATAAGTCGGAGCAGTAGCTACTAATTTCCCTTTCTCATTAATAATACCAGATGGCCCTGTTGTTGTAGCGCGGATCATATAGCGACCTGTCTCTAGTGATCGCATACGTGCAATTTGCATGTGTTGTTCAGGTTGTAAGGAGCCTGTAAACCAACCATCATGAGTAACATTTATTAACATACTAGCTTTGGGTAATGATGAAATTATTTCTGAACCAAAAGCATCCTCGTAACAAATACTCATTTGTGCAGTTAGTCTTGCAATCTGTAGCGTTCCATCTCCGCTCCCTGCTGATAGATTGGAGTATGGTAACTTAATCCATTTCTCCATCCAGCGAATAGAATCAAGAAATGGAATATATTCTCCAAATGGCACTAAGTGACGCTTTGAATAGATTTGTCGGCTATTGTGAGTGATTGCAAGAATACTATTTTCTAGTTGATGATTATCACGCGAATGGAAACCACCTATCAGGATAGTTTTATTAGCTGGAAGAGATTTTTGTAATGGCAAAATCAAACTATCCATATGATTATTAAAGGTATCAAAGAGCGCTGTTTCAGGCCATACAATGAGATCACTGTCGAAGCTCTTATCTGTCATATCTTGATATAAGTTTAAGGACGGAA
>CAZGWS010000420.1:0-2038 GCA_964528805.1 uncultured Lentimicrobiaceae bacterium
AGTGTATATCAATAAAAATTGTAAATTTAATAGGTACAATTGGTAAAAATAGCAATTAAATATTTGTTGTATGCACTTATTGTTTTTATTTGTAAAAATATTTTTTGATGAATACATTTGAAATTTTCAATTTACCCAAGCAATTACAACGTGCAATTGCCGACTTAGGTTTTGTAAATCCAACACCAATACAAAAGGAAGCATACAATATAATTCTTTCGGGGAAAGATGTTGTTGGCATAGCGCAAACGGGTACAGGCAAAACTTTTGCATACATGCTTCCCCTACTTAAGGATCTGAAATTTTCGAACCAAACAAATCCTCGAATATTAATTGTTGTCCCCACACGTGAGTTGGTGTTACAGCTTGTGGAAATGATTGAGAGTTTTGCAAAATATTTAAATATACGTGTGTTAGGGGTATATGGCGGAACTAACATAAACACACAAAAACATGCAGTTACGGAAGGTGTTGACATACTTGTTGCAACACCTGGGAGACTATACGATATTGCCGTTAGCAGAACATTAAAACTTAAGGATATTAAAAAACTTATTATTGATGAAGTTGATGTGATGCTCGATTTGGGATTTCGTCCTCAGCTTACCAACATATTTAATCTTCTTAAAGAACGCAGACAAAATATAATGTTTTCGGCAACTATGACAGATGAAGTAGAAGCACTTATTGACGATTATTTTATTGCTCCTGCCAAAATTTCTATAGCTTTAAGCGGAACACCCCTTGAAAATATCACTCAACAGTGCTACTGCGTTAAAAATTTCTATACTAAAATAAATTTATTAGCTCATCTGCTAAAAGACAGCGATGAATACCGCAAGGTGCTTGTATTTGTATCAAATAAAAAAAGTGCAGATATTGTGTTCGAGGCTTTGGAAAATGACTTTGGGGCAAAGACATGTATTATCCATTCCAATAAATCGCAAAATTATCGAATAAAATCAATAGCACAATTCGACAAAGGAAAGAATAGAATACTAATAGCTACTGATGTTATTGCCAGAGGTTTAGATTTAGATAAGATTACCCATGTTATAAATTTTGACACACCAAAGTTTCCTGAGAATTACATGCATCGCATTGGCAGAACAGGCAGAGCGGAGCAAAAAGGCAAATCGATACTCTTTTACACAAGCGATGAAGAAACATTAAAGATAGCCATTGAGAAATTAATGTTATACAAGATTCCAATTACTGATTTTCCTGATGAAGTTGCTATTTCAAAAAAGTTAACACCCGAGGAGCAACCAAAAATAGAGGAAAGTTACAATAGGAATACAAAGAAAATAATTACAGGAGGAGCCTTCCATCAGAAAAAGATAAAAAATACTAAGACCAACCAGGGTGGCTCGTATCTTAGGAAGATGAAGGTATATAAAAAACCAAAAACCAGAGGTGATAAGAACATGAACAAAAAGAAATAACCAGCAGTACTTTCAACATCTGACTTTCTTATCTTTAACATTAAATTCTGTAGAATAATACCCACCCTAATAACCATAGTAATTACTTCTTTATGGCAATATTTATTTGAATAATATTGTCAGGTATTAAATTTTAAACGTCTATCATTGTGATTATTAATTTATTATAATTAACTTTGACCAAATTAATATAAAAATATGGAAACACACAGTAAAAGTTGGAAACTTCAAACGTTATCAATTAATAATAAAATTAAAGATGCCATTCAACAGCAACATCATGCAGCAAAATTAATTGCCCTTGTTGGCAGGTATTTAATACCAAGAAAAGCTGATGACAGTAATACAAATATGGAATTTGTAATTGGCAAAAACATGTTGTTAGGCAACATTATGCCATCAGGTTTACGTGTAGCATTAAGCATAGATGATCTTAAACTAAGCATTCTTGACAAAGAAAATAACATAATAAAAGAGATTATCCTTGATGGGAAAACAATGCAACAAAGTTTTGATGAGCTTAAAAAAAGTCTGCATAACTTAGGAGTTGACGTCAGTAATTTTACAAATGAACTTCATTTTAAGATTCCGAT
>CAZGWS010000421.1:0-2037 GCA_964528805.1 uncultured Lentimicrobiaceae bacterium
CCAAGATTCATAATTGTTCCAATAACTTGAGATGGTTCTGTTATCACACTGGGGGTGTTGATGCTAAGCATTTTACAATCGAAATCAGATGGAGATGATAATTCAATATCATCAATATACCAATCCTGAACAGAACCAAGATTACCTGTTAAATAAAAGCTGAACTTAAAATTTGAACTTGCTATTTGATCGCCTGTGAGTAAGATGGTAACGTCTTCCGGTCCAACGTCCTGTATTGGTGTAAGTTCCCACACAGGAATCCACGAGCTGCCATCGGCAATAGCAACGCCGATAGAAATTCCGTTTCCGGCTTTTATGTAGTCATGTTTAAACATTAGTATTGCAGTATCAACTGCCGACATGTCTATATAAGGTGAAATGAGACGTGCGGTTCCGTTGTACGAAAATCCTTGAAAATCACACTCTGGTGATAATCCGCCTGCCATTGCCGTAGCACTGCTATACCATCCTGATGATAGTGGTAGGGCAATCCAACCCTGAGGAGGCATAGTGCCTGAGCTAAAGTCTTCGGTTAATATGGGCTGTGCATTAATAAAGCCCGTTAATATTAAACCAATAAAAAATAAGTAGAGTTTTTTCATGATAATTTGTTTTATTTAGGCATTGGTACCTACTAATGCCTAAGTTAAGTTTTAATATAAAAGATAAAATAGTTACTAATACAACTAACTTGCTAAAGTAATGAATTATTAATTTATTGTTTAGTAATATTAACATTAAATTTACCTGACAACCATTTACATTAAATAGGATGCATATTGATTGTGTTTTACCGATGGTTATGGAGTAAATGTATTGATTAGAAATCTCATATTGAAAAGCGTAATGTAATAATTGCTTACGACTACAACAGTAGTTTATTTTGTTATGACGGATTTAGTTTTTGCGGCAGGGATTGAAGTGATAGCTTGTTGCAGTAGCCGGTGATATTTTTGTTGGTAAACGTAGGCGTAGGAACGAAGCCAACGGATTACTTACAAAAATACAGTGGCTATAAAACAACTACAAACGTAAAGCCCTACTAAATTTTATAACAAAGAGTAAACTTTATTGCCGCCCACATAAAAAGCATATTAACTTAACTATATTTGCAGCCATAAAAGATACTGAAATGAACAACAGCGATGTAAGAGTACGTTTTGCGCCAAGTCCTACCGGACCGCTTCATATAGGTGGGGTTAGGACGGCTTTATATAATTATTTATTTGCAAAAAAAAATGGCGGGAAATTTATACTTAGGATTGAGGATACTGACCAGACACGGTTTGTGCCGGGTGCCGAGCAATATATTATTGATACTTTTAAGTGGTGCGGTATTGAGTTTGATGAGGGCGTTACAAAAGGTGGCGATTACGGACCGTATAAGCAGTCGGAACGGAAGCCAATGTACAGGCAATATGCTGAAATGCTTGTAGAAAGCGGAAATGCGTATTATGCTTTTGATACTACCGCCGAGCTAAGTAAAATACGTTCCGATTTTGAATCGCAGAAGCTTACTTTTACTTATAATGCTGTGCAAAGAACCAAATTACGTAATTCATTAACCCTTGATAAAGAGGATGTTGACACGCTTATTGAAGGTGGTGAGCCTTTTGTTATAAGGTTTATGATGCCCGAAAATAGAACTATTGTAATGAACGACATGATTCGCGGGAAAGTTGAGGTTAATAGTTCGGTATTAGACGATAAAGTACTTTTTAAGTCGGATGGCATGCCCACATATCATTTGGCAAATATTGTTGATGATCATTTGATGAAGATAAGTCATGTAATTCGTGGCGAAGAGTGGCTGCCATCGATGCCTTTGCATGTGTTGCTTTACGAAGCTTTTGGCTGGAATAAGCCGGAGTTTGCTCATCTGCCTTTACTGTTAAAACCCGATGGGCATGGGAAATTAAGTAAACGTGATGGCGACAGACTTGGGTTTCCGGTGTTTCCATTGCAGTGGACTGATCCCAAAACAGGGGTGATTTCTTCTGGGTTTAGAGAAGATGGTTATTTCCCGGAAGCGATGAT
>CAZGWS010000422.1:0-2013 GCA_964528805.1 uncultured Lentimicrobiaceae bacterium
TATGTTAGCAAGAGGTTGTGGACTTATGACAATAAAATCTCAACTTAGGCATGCTTTTTTGGACACTACATTAATATACTTACATTCAGTAGAGTATTCAGCAAAAAATGAATATGAACAATTTGCACCAAGTTATTTATAAATTAAATTAAATTAGATATGAATTACAAAGATTACAAAAACAAAAAAATAAATGGGGTTACAGAAGTTATTAAAGTTGGGGGAGCTTATGCTTTTGCAAGTAAACGATACAATATTGAAACTGGTGTCGCTGAAACTCCTGAAATAGAGGCGGTTGATACTAAAATATTAAATGATAGAAAGACTGAATTACAAGATGAAATTATATCTATTGACGATATCTTGTTAGATATAAAAAATTTAGAAGAGGTTAAATAGGGGGCAGAAATAGGTGTATTAGATTTAACATGAACGTAGACAAACAAACAGAAATATATAATAAAGGTTTCAAAGCTGGACAGGAGCATATAGAGCCGTCAAGTAAAACTATTAAAATGATTGAGGAGATAAAAGCAATGATTAGTAACAGTTACTCAAACAGAGAATTGGACGGCTTCCATGATAGGATTTTGGAGGAGCTTACACAGATTAAAACACAAACGACCGCTACAAACGGGCGTCTTCGCTCCACAGAAAAGCGACAAGCAACATTCATGGGTGGACTGATAGTTCTATCCATTGTGGTCGTTCCTATCCTAGTATGGGCATTGAGTGAGCTTGTGGGGCTAAGTAATATAGAGTACAGAATACAAAACGGTATACAACAGGAATTATCACAATATGAAATAACAATACAATGAAAAAACTTATTCTAAAAAGAAAAAAGAAAAAGGCTATTCTTAAAAAGAAACCAGTATTAAAATTAAGAAAAAAGCGAAACCCACGCAAAACACAAGGGTCTAAATATGTATAAAGTAATAAAAAAACAATCGCCAAATTTCAGCAAAAGTTTTTATAGTAAAATAGGCTGTCAAATACACAAAACACTAGGCACAAGCTCCCTAGGCTGGCTTACGGACCCCAAATCACAAGCGTCGGCACATTTGCTTATATCAAGGGACGGCACTGTATACGAGCTTGTAGATGGCAAAGACAGAGCGTGGTCATCAGGACGTATAAACCAGCCGTCAAAGCGAGCTAAAGATATAATGCTTAAGACTTTGTGGGGATCTTATGTAAAGCCCGGGCATTATCTATGGCAGATAGAATTTGAATGCTTAGCAAATGAAACATTCACAGATGAGCAGTATAATTCATTTATACGATATGCAAAAGAAAACAATCTACCTGTTATTCCGATGTTGTTTTTAACACATGAAGACACCGCGATAGATAAACCAAACTTGGAAAAAGAAAGAAATGAGATTTTAAAAAGATATCAGAAGCAGGACGTTCCACTTGTTGATGATAAAGAAAAAATAAAGGAGCAAATTATCAATTTAATAAAACAATTATGATAGATAAAATATTACAATCATCTCAAAACCCAGAGAAAATATCTTTGACAGTTAAAGGTATTCTTTTGAGCCTAGTGTCCTTTATTGTCCTTTTAACAGGGGCAACAGTGGGAGAAGCAAACACTCTTGGCGAATTTGCTGAAAGTATAGCTAATGCGGTAGGTACAATAGTATTTCTTATAGGACAAATTCAGATAATTTGGGGGCTGTTCAGAAAGCTGTCATATAACACAAATTAGTAAGTTGTCACTTGTGTTCTGTTAGCATAGTAGTTAGTCTTTTACTAGTAGTTAAACTACTAAGCTTAATGCAAAAAAGCCACCTAGCGAGAAGGTGGCTTTTTTGTATGATATTATAATATTTTATTACACCGACGGCACTTCTGCCCTTTCCATGTGAAGCTCCCGTCTTTGAAGAGTCTTATAGGTGCATCATGCGAGAAGAAGCATTTTATATTTGTTAGTAGTTTTTTCATAGTTAATAATTAAATAGGTATACCTATACCTATTGTATACCTATTGTATACCTATTTTTA
>CAZGWS010000423.1:0-2007 GCA_964528805.1 uncultured Lentimicrobiaceae bacterium
ATTATTCTGTAAAAGAATAATATGTAGTTGAAGTAAAAAATATCTTTAATTTTGCATAAAATATCTGAAGATTGATAAATCCCAACACAATACAAACTATTTTTGAAACCGCAAGAGTTGAAGAAGTTATTTCTGATTTTGTTACTCTTAAGAAGCGTGGTGTTAACTATTTGGGATTGTGTCCGTTTCATAACGAAAAAACACCTTCGTTTAGCGTTTCGCCATCAAAAGGTATATATAAATGTTTTGGATGTGGCAAAGCCGGCAATGTGGTTGGTTTTGTTATGGAACATGAACATTATACATATCCCGAGGCTCTCAGATACCTTGCAAAAAAATACTCAATTGAAATAGAGGAAGAGGAAGTTACCCCCGAAATGCGGCAACAATTGGATGAGAAAGAGAGTATGCTTATGCTAAACTCTTTTATCAGCAAGTATTTTACTAAAAATTTGTTTGAAAAAGAAGAGGGTAAGGCGATAGGATTAAGCTATTTTAAAGAAAGAGAATTTCGTGAGTCAACAATTCAAAAATTTGAACTGGGATACGCCATAAACCAATGGGAAGACTATTCGAAGAGTGCATTGAAAAATGGATACAAAAAAGAAATATTGTCGGCAACCGGTCTGAGTATTGATAAAGATAATAAACTGTTAGACCGATTTAAAGGAAGGGTAATTTTTCCTATTCATAATCTTACCGGTAGGATAATTGGCTTTGGTGGCAGGATACTTTCCTCCGAGAAATCGAAGGCTAAATATATAAATTCGCCCGAATCGGATATCTACAATAAAAGTAAGGTGCTTTATGGTATTTATTTTGCTCGAAACGCAATTGTTAAGCAAGATAGCTGCTACCTTGTTGAAGGCTATACCGATGTTATTTCTTTACATCAATCAGGTATCGAAAATGTAGTTTCTTCATCAGGAACATCACTTACCGTTGATCAAATAAAGCTAATTAGCAGATACACAACAAATATAACTATACTATACGATGGTGATCCTGCAGGTATTAAGGCCTCGTTTCGTGGTATAGATCTTATACTGGAGCAGGAGATGAGCGTGAAAATTGTATTATTCCCTGCCGGAGATGACCCCGACTCGTATGCACGCAGCCACAGCACCAAACAAACTGAAGATTTCATCAATAGTACAGCCACTGATTTTATTAAGTTTAAAACAAACTTATTACTTGATGAAACAGCAGGTGATCCCTCGAGCAGAGCAAAACTGATAAAAGACATTGTTAAAACAATTTCGGTTATCCCTGATGGAATTACTCGTTCGGTTTACATTAAAGAATGCGGTGTACTGCTCAACGTTGGCGAACAAACGTTAATGAATGAGCTAAATAAGATACTTAGGCAGAGATATAGCCGAGCTAAAAACATTAAACCAGGAGTAACTACGCCCGATAATATCCCTGATGAAAAGCTAAAGCAAATTAACGTTGACCCTCTCGATGCCAGCTTCTTAGAAAATGACTTAATTAGGCTATTACTACTTTTTGGTAATTATGAATTAGAAATGAAAACAGAGGACGATAATACTGTTAAAATAGCAATATCAGATTATATAATTCAAGATCTCGAAAATGATAATCTGTCGTTTGAGAACGAACTTTATTGTAAAATTATTGATGAGTTTAAAAAAGCAATAGCTGAAAACATAACTCTTAATACCGCATATTTTACAAATCACAGTAATCATCAAATTTCATCTGCGGCAATTGAACTTATTTCCACACCTTACGAGTTGAGCGATAACTGGGAAAGAAATAAGATATTTGTTAAAAAGGAAACCGATGATTTGTACAACCTTGTACTTTCTACATTTATGCCATACAAATCAAGAATTATAAGCAAACAACTCAACGAAATTACACAACGCATGAAAGGTGAAATTGACGAAGCGAGCATTTATCTGCTTCAGCAAGAGTATTTTGAACTTAAAAAGCTTGCAAACCAAATTGATGCAGAATTAAATCGTCCGTTTAATTACTAAC
>CAZGWS010000424.1:0-2000 GCA_964528805.1 uncultured Lentimicrobiaceae bacterium
ATGGAAATTGGTGAAAAGTATGTGCTAACTTGAAAATTAATCGTTAATTTGTAATAAAATATTTTGAATTTTGCAATATGAGTGATTTACTTGAATTTTTTAAAATTATAGTGCCAACAATTGTGGTTCTTCTGGTTATTTACTTTATGCTTCGAACCTTTTCTAAAACTAATACAAAACAGCTTGATTATATGGGTGAAGAGCAGAAGATAATAAGGCTGAAATTATACGCTGACAGGAAAGCTGAAAGCGACAAAATAGGTCTGCCTCTTAAATTTCAGGCTTATGAGCGCATGTCAATGTTCCTCGAGCGTATTAATCCGCCAAATTTGGTTACAAGAATAGTAAAACCGGAAGTCAATGTTGGAAAATTTCATGCGTTGCTATTGGCAACTATCAGGGATGAATACGAACACAATATGTCGCAGCAGCTATATATTTCGGATACAGCATGGGAACTTGTTAAAACTGCAAAAGAGGATGTAGTGCGACTTATTAACATTAATGCATCAAAATTTAAAGTTGATGATGATGCTGGGAAATACGCACAATCCATAGTTGCTGATGGCTTTAACAATGGTCGTAACTCAATAAGCAAAGCTCTTACTGCCCTAAAAAATGATATTAGAAATAACTTTGCATAGGTTATTATATGAGTGTTAACTTTTAGCATACAAAAGGAATTGCTTTTTTAAATTTTGAAAATAAGGAAAAATATATCAACGGTTAGCTTTATTGGCTCGGGTAATGTTGCAACTGCCTTGGCTTTGGCTCTTTACGGATGTGGCGTCAAGGTTGTGGAAGTGTTCTCGCCAAATGTTACAAACTCTAAACAACTTGCAACAAAAGTTGGAGCTAACTATGTTGCTGATGTTAAAGAACTTAACACGGTTTCTGATATTTATATAATTGCAATTCCTGATAAATACATTAGCGATGTGGTTGGCAAGCTAAGGAGGGTGCAAAGTATTATTGTTCACACTTCGGGGAGCGTACCTCTTAGTATTTTTAGTAAAAACACAGGTAATTATGGGGTTTTTTATCCATTACAGACGTTTACTAAAAACAAAATTACTGACATCACGAATGTGCCGGTTTGCATTGAAGGTTCGGATAAGCAAACCACCGATGCACTTGTGCAGCTTGCAAACAGAATTAGTAATAAGGTAGTACTACTGAGTTCTGAGCAGAGGCAATACCTTCATCTTGCAGCAGTTACAGTAAACAACTTTACAAATTTTATGTATATAATCGCTAACGAACTACTTTCCGATAAGGACATAGACTTCGCATTATTATACCCACTTATTATCGAAACAGCGACTAAGATTAATAATGTTGATCCGGAAGATGCGCAAACCGGTCCGGCACGAAGGCACGATATGTTAACAATAAATAATCACATCGAGATGCTAAGCAAGCAACCTGGACTAAAAAAGATTTACGGCTTATTATCAAATCAAATAATAAAGAAATTCCATGACTAATTATAAAGAAAAACTTAAAAAAGTAACCACATTTATTTTTGATTATGATGGTGTTATGACTGATGGAACAGTAGTGCTTCAACATGAAGGTCAGCCACTCAGGTCTGCCAACGTTAAGGATGGGTATGTACTTCAGCTTGCAATTAAATTAGGTTATAACATTGTAATAATCTCCGGGGGTAATTCAAAATCAATGGAAAACAGGTTTGGTACACTTAATATTTCTGATGTTTATCTCGGTGTTAAAGATAAATTGGCTGTGCTTAGCAGTTATTTAAAAGATAACAACATCGCATCGGAACAGGTTGTTTACATGGGCGATGACATTCCTGACTATCTTGTTATGAAAGCCGTAGGTATCCCGGTTTGCCCTGCTGATGCCAGCGAAGAGATAAAAGACATCTCGGTTTATATTTCTGATAAAAAAGGAGGGCAAGGCTGTGTTCGAGATATTATTGAACAGGTACTAAAAGTACATGGTAAGTGGATGACTGATAAGGCATTTTTTTGGTA
>CAZGWS010000425.1:0-1970 GCA_964528805.1 uncultured Lentimicrobiaceae bacterium
GGTTTTGTTGTTGGCTTACCCTTATTATTAATTGTATTACCTACATTTTTACGTAAAATAGTTTAATTATGAAATCATTAAACATCACAGTATTGTTAGTCGCCATTGCACTATCGGGTTGCGGGCAAAATAATCATCAGCACACATTTGCTAAACAGGTAAATATAACCTTGTCGAATGATAGTAGTTTTAATTTTAATAATGATAAAGCAGGTATTATACCACCAAATTGGTCGGCAGCATTAACAGGCAATGGTAGTATGTGTAAATGGCAAGTGTTGGATAGCGGTGGTAATAAAGTATTGGCACAAACGTCAACTCAAGATGCTGGTTACCGCTTTAATATTACAGTAAATAACAAACTTAGTTATCGCAATGTAAGCATTAGTGTAAAATTTAAAGGAATCTCAGGTAATGAAGATCAAGGTGGTGGACCCGTTTGGAGATATATTGACAGTCAAAATTATTATGTGGTGCGTGCAAATCCTCTTGAGAATAATTATCGATTATATAAAGTTGTAAACGGCAAGAGAACCCAACTCAAAAGTGCTAATATTGATATTAAAACCGGAAAGTGGTATAACCTTAAAGTTATAATGCAAGGAAACACTATCAAGTGCTATTTTAACAACCAGCTGCAGCTCCAAATTAATGATGACACTTTTACTGATGCCGGGAAAATAGGACTGTGGACAAAATCGGACGCAGTAACATATTTTGACGACATACAAGTTGTAAAACTCTGAATATCAATAGTTATCAACTAATATGGATTATTACATTAAGGTATTTTTATCCACTTGAAAATCTTTACGCAAAAACTATCTCCTTTTTGTCTATTAAATCATAGATAATAAATATTTATTATTTGCTTTAGTTATAACATGAGCTTACTTTTGCAACTTATTTAGTAAATAAATTACTTAATATGATTAATTCATAAAAATGTAATCGTTAACTTTTAAAGCTATTATTATGGAAATTTTACTTTTTGGAATCTTGTTTGGAATACTAATTCGTTATTCAAACTTAAATCATTTTGATGTCATCAGCGGAAACGCAATGCTTAAAGACCTTACGGTTGCTAAAACAATATTGCTAGTTATTGGTGTTGGTGCAATATTATTGAATAGCGAAATTGCTTTGGGTTTCGCATCGTACCACGTAAAGCCTTTTTTGCTTGGCGGCATAATACTAGGCGGAATTATTTTTGGTATAGGAATGGCAATTTTAGGTTATTGCCCCGGCACTTTACCCATTTCTATGGGCGAAGGCTCGGTTGATGCAATGGTTGGCATTCTTGGAGGTTTAGCCGGTGGATTATTTTTCACTGTTGTACTACCTACAATCCAGTCAATATTGGGTCCTAACATTGGCAAAATATCGTTAAATAGTATTTCCGGGACTAACCCTATTCTTTTCTTTATTTTAGTTTTTGTTATTTCAATTATATTTATTGTAATTGCATTTGTGTTGCATAACTACGAAAAAAAGACCGTAAAAGACAGAGTATTAAATTACAGATGGGTTGTTACAGGTGTTGGGTTTGCTATTTTAAACGCAATTGTTTTCTTAAAGGCAACAACAAACCGTCCTATTGGTGCATCAACATCATACCCATATATTTCTGATTTGCTAACGCACACTACTCAAAATTCATATTTTGAAAAAATTAAAGTTCCAGGACATTGGGAGTTAATATTTTTATTTGGTGCATTTTTAGCATCGTTAGCTATGGCGTTAATAAAAGGCGAGTTCAAGTTCAAAGCTGTTTATCCGCGTTGGGAAGTAGCAAAGGGATCTTCTGTTTCAAAACGTCTAATCTGGGCTTTTGTGGCCGGATTTCTACTTATTTTTGGTGCCCGTATGGCAGGAGGCTGCACAAGTGGGCATATTGTTTCGGGAGGTATGCAACTGGCAATTAGCAGCTTAGTATTTGGAGCAACTGTTTTTAGTGCATTTATTATTAC
>CAZGWS010000426.1:0-1962 GCA_964528805.1 uncultured Lentimicrobiaceae bacterium
AAAAAGAGATGCCAGAAGAACAATTTATAGAGTTAGAAATGAAAGCGATGGAACTTCTTTCCTTATGAACAGAAACTTACAGAGACTGCCCTAGCACCGGAATTACTGCTGAATACCATTAAACATCAGAGTAACAGTTCCCAGCATGATAAATAAAAATGCTACTAAAATAAATAATGGATGTTGCCGTTTTAAAATCATGCTCATCATCTGTCTAGGCTGAACGTATGTAGCATTACTTAATAATGGCATAACTTCTTTAATTATCTGTTCGGTATTAAAAAACTGTCGCTGCCAATTAAAGGACATAGGGATTGATCCTATAAGTAATTGAGCATCAGAAAAAAATATACTTTCCTCTCTGCCTGCTGCATATTCCCCATTATATTTTTTAATAATCAGGGTGTCGCCTAATGTGCCCACCTTCTTTGAAAATAACTGATATGCCAATGACAAGGCTATAATGATTACTAGCATTGCAAGAAGCAGGCTCATTTTAAAAATACCTTCATGCTGCTCCATCCATGCAATGAGAATAACGAATAGTGGAACTAACATAATAAGTTTTAATAATTGGACTTTTTGCTTATTAGCCGCAACCCATTTTATTTCTGGGTCATTAATGTCAATAATTATAGGCGTGGAAAGAACCTGTTCTTCTGATTCTTTTAGTTTTTGAATGAAGGCTACAGTTAATCCGACAATCAAAAATACTGCAAATAACCCAACCGCAATGTAACTCAAATAGATATAGAATAAACGGCTTTTTTGTAGCTGTGCCAGTTTTTTAGTAATCTCTTGAGGTAGTGAGTTACTGATTAATTGCCCTTGATAATCCAGTTGATATATTCGATTATTGTTTAAATCGGTTATCAACACTTGCTCACCTAATATTGCAAAATCAAAAGGATCAGCATCTGTGGGTAGTTTGACAGTTTCAACAAATTGCCAGCTTTCATCATAAATCGCAATAGTGCCGTTACTCATAGAAGCGCTTAAATTATTTACCCACCAATGCACTCCTATCTTTGCAAACGAATAAGGCCAGATATTTTCTTTTAATATTGGATTTAAAATCGAATGGCTACGCAGAATTTCTCCAAAATTTTCTGTATCAGTCTCTACTATTTGAATAGCATGGTGGTTAGTATCAGCCACCAGCAACTTATCATTTTGTAAGCTATTCTGATTGGGAAATTTATATCCTTTTTCACTCACCGCAAGTTCATTACCCTGTACATCAAATTTACGCAGTTTGTGCCTACTGGTATCACTTACATAAACAGTATCCGTCTTAATATCTATACTAAGATGAAACGCGCTATCAAAATCCAGTTGATTTCGCCCAAATGGGGAGCATGTTTTTAAACCCTGACTACAACGATATAACCCTTCATTATCATATTTTGCTACGGGTACTTTAGTCTCTGTCATGCGTAGGTAACGCGAAATGCTTTCCAGTAAGCCTGGATTATATTTACCTTTTCGAATTAACATATCGCCATTCGAGAAAAATGCAAAATCACCTACCAGATCATCAACCCCCATTTCAGCTAAATCATAACTAGCCTGTAATTCTAAGGAAGGGGTTAAGCGATATAATTTATCAGAAATATGAATCACTATATTGCCATCAGGATCAAACTGCATCTGGTCTGGCCCACCTACATCAAGAGATTCCCCTCGCATCCAGAAAATCAAGCTAATCAGGCATATACCAGTTAAAACAATAAGAAATGCTGTTAATGGTTTAACATTTTGATTCATATATTATTAATTTTTAAAAGGATAAAAACTAATAATAAAGTATAGGTAAGACTTTTAATCTTTCAATGGCATTGACTTAAACAAAAAGCAGATTAGTCAGAAGTTAAGATTATTATTTTAATTCGTTGCCTTCGTAGGACTATAAGTAGTAAACCAAAAGTTTTTTAACAAAATCATCTAAAAACAGTAGGATAA
>CAZGWS010000427.1:0-1960 GCA_964528805.1 uncultured Lentimicrobiaceae bacterium
TAAATTTAAAAGGAGCTTCGTCAATATTGACGAAGCTCCTTTTTTTATTGCTTTAATTTCGGTTGATATTTTAAATTAAAGATGCTTTAAACCTTTGATTTTAAAAATTTAAATGATAGTTTTGCACATAGAATTAGAATTGTTTCGACCTGAATGTATATAACTAATTAATCTTTAACTAATTAAATCTTTTGTTTATGAAAAAAATTACTAATTATTTATTATTATTAGTGGTGATGTTATTATCATCCTCGCTAATATTTGCACAATATGCGCAAATAACTGATACCGGACCTGCCGGTAGTCATAATTATATGGCTAAGGCAAATAGGTCTGTGTTATACGATCAAATTAGCAACCCCGGATCTGAGGGTGGAATTACCGCTCAGGATTTTGAGCCAAGCTTTAGCGTTTATACAGCTGAAGGTGCTGATGATTTTACAGTTCCGTCAGGTACTTCTTGGAGCATTAGCAATGTTCAAGTTCTTGGATCATATTCATCTACAGGACCTTGTGATTTGGCTAACGTAAGATTTTATGCTGATGATGCCGGTATGCCGGGTTTATTACTTTTCGAGTATCTTTCTGTTAATGCTAATCCTGATGCTGATGGCAACTTGGATATTGATATTACACCAACAACCTTAGGTTCTGGAATATATTGGTTATCAGTTCAAGGTAGAATGGATTATGGTACCGGAGGACAATGGTATTGGACTCGCCAAACTCCACCCGTAATGGGGAATGACTTCTACTGGGAAAATCCGGGTAATGGATTTGGTAGTGGATTTACTACATGGGTAGATGGTGCAATTATGTGGGCAGGACAAACAGAATACGATTTAAGCTTTGCTTTAAATGGTGATGTGCTTGTCCCTTGCGATTATCAAATAGTTTTAACGGATCCCGGTTATGGTGATGGCTGGAACGGTGGATATATTTCCGTTTATGTTGACGGAACCGCTGTTCTAACTAATCTTACTATTTATGATGCAGGTCCTGCTTATTACTCATTTGGAGTTCTTAGCGGTTCAGAAATAACCACAGATTATGTTCCCGGTGGATGGTCTTATGAGAATTATTACGAAATTCTGGATCCAAATGGGAATACTGTTTTCTCAACCGGTTACCCAAATGGTCAACCTATAGATCTTCTTCCTGGTGTATTGTATGGCGATTGCCCAACATTTGGTAGTGTTGAAGGTTATGTATTTAATGGAAATGGCTTATCAGTAGCCGGTGCTGTTGTTGGTATTGAAGGCGTTGTGTCAACTACCTCAGGACCTGATGGATATTATTTCCTAGATCCTGTTGAAGCCGGAAGCATTGATATATCTGCTTTTAAACCCGGTTATAACGTTGCAACCGATAATGTAAATGTTGTTGTTGGTGGAACCACCACACACGATTTCACCCTAACCCAACCAAGTCTAACCATCAATCCATTATTCTTTGATGAGACATTAAACCCTAATGAGTATTTAACAACATATTTAGGCATATTAAACACAGGCGATGGTGAAGGAGGCTGGTCAGCAGTAATTAACTATCCTCCAACGGCATCAGTATCAGGTTCACAAGACATCACACAAGTGCAAGTACGTGATTTCAGTAACATTGACTATAGCGGTACGAACCTTAATACTATTCCCGAAGGTAATGGTGAGCCTATGAGTGCAAGAGCAGGCTTAGACTGCCCAGATGGAAGTGTATTTGCCTATCCAGCCGTAGGAGCTGATAATGGATACACCTCAGACTTAGGTTCAGGTTATCAATGTTACCAAAATTTCTCAGGAGCAACCGGATCCTTTACAACGGTAACCGTATGGGCAATTCACACAAGTGCCCCCAGCGGACCAAGAGAATTACAAGTAGAAGTATATGGTCCGGGAGCCACACCTGGAGCCTTAGAAAGTTCCACTATAGTAATGGTAGATCCTGTAAACACAGGCGTACCTGT
>CAZGWS010000428.1:0-1954 GCA_964528805.1 uncultured Lentimicrobiaceae bacterium
GTCTTTCATTTGTCCCAGGAAGTTTATGGTGAGGTGAAATTACCCCACATAACGACCGGGCTCAGGGGCAAGCGGGATTTTCTGCAACAAACTTGGAAAAACCAAGAAAGCTCATTTGAAAGACTAAACTCCGGAAAACCGCCGTGCCCGCTTGTCCCTTGCAGCCCATTGTTATGTGATTTCAATTTGTTATAAGGTCATTCACAAGATTACGCAATTCTTTAATTTTGTCGTCATGTATTTCACCTTTGCTATATTTATGCATTATATTTAGGGGCTTTAAGTCTTTTCTTTTTGGAGCAGAAATTCCCAAATAAGATTCTAAATCATCTGGAAAAAGGTGAATTTTTAGTGTGAAGTCATTTCTATTGTCGTTAATAAAATTATTTATAAGTTCTTGTACTTGATTATTGTCACTATCCATTAATACAGAATGGTCAATTCCAAGATAACCAAACAAATTCATGTATCTATGAATATTAAACTTACCTAATGAGTCCAATATATACAGTTGTTTATCTTTAAAATCATCCCATTGATTATTTATTAAATAATCCAGAAAAACCTTTTCACTTGCACCTTCGCAAATAAGAACATGCCGAGCAAATAATAATGATGTTCGTTCACTATCTAACCAGAGAGAGTATTTGAATTTTTCTTGTTCAAGTTTCAATTCTTCGTTGTCGTCTTCTTTAGCTAATCCTTTATTTCGAATATTAGATTTCAAGTTATTGGAAACATTTTCATCTGACAACATGTTAAAGAAGTACCTGAACATACTTGAATTTTCGTCAAGTAAGTCCGAGATGTCGTTTGACGACAATTGGAATAGTTGTGTTTCAACTCCCTTTTTTACTTTTACTAATGAAGGCAATGATTCAATATTTTTACTTGAGAATATTGGTGAGTGAGTTGTTATAATAATTTGTTGATTATGATTTTGAGCAAGTTTATACAGATTCACATTCATTCTTTCTTGTTGCGATGGGTGAAGGAATGCTTCTGGTTCTTCAAAAAGTATTAATGTGAAATCTGGTGAAAATTCTTTTTTGATTGGTTGTTTAATTTCGCTATATTTCGCTGATAGCTTAAGCAATGTATATATTAAATGTCTCTGTAAACCTTGACCAAAGGAGTCAATATTAACCGTTTGATCATTCAGAATTTTGTCTTTAATCTCGTGAGAGACTAGGCTTTTTACTATATCCTTTGATTTGATTGGATTTATATTTAATCCAAATTCAATATCCCAGTGTTTTACCTCACTATTTATATCTTTTTCCAAGTTCTCTATCGAGAATTCGTCTTTTGATGTTTCTTTTCTGAATTTTTTATTAAAATCTTCAAATGCATCAGTTAATGATTTGTAAGTTGCACTATTTTCAACAGCCTTTTTAACAACAAAATTTATCATTTCTCTTAATGGAGATGGACCACTCATTTTCAAAGAATCGTCAATTTTACTTAGTTCAGGAATAAATATAATTGAGCCTAATTTCGTTTGAGAAATATTTTTTGCTCCATAAAAATAATTTGTTGCAAGAACACCTTGTTCGTACCCAAAAATATTGCTTTGGTTGGCTTTAACGAGTTTTTTTAATGTCGTATCGTTAGTTTTTAATATTTTTCTTACTTTTAAAATTCGATCGCTATTTTGATACTCATTTTTTAAGGATTTTTGTTCGTCCTCTGTAGTCTCATATTCAATCTCTATCCAACTTTCACTGTCATCTGTTTTAAATTTCGGGAAATCTAATGATTGATTAAATTTTAATCCGTTCTCATAAAACACTCTGATTGCCCTAAAAATATTTGATTTACCAGCATTGTTCTCACCAATGAGTAATGTATAGTTTTTCAAATCGAAACTTTCGTGCTTGATAGATCTGAAATTATGAATGGTAATTTTGCTAATTTTCATTCAATTGCCTATTGGTTATTATTAAACATAACG
>CAZGWS010000429.1:0-1944 GCA_964528805.1 uncultured Lentimicrobiaceae bacterium
GAGTGTTTATGTCGGGAGTTATTAATTGAAGTAAACTATATCAGTTTAATAGTGCTGTGTAATTTCCTTTATTTAAGTTGATTGGTTAAAGTGTCAGGCTCAAATGAGGATGGGATTGGTGCCATGTGAGGCATGTTTTTTTGAAAAGAGTGCGCTGAAATAGTATGAAAAAAAAGAAATTAAAAAAAAGCAGACAAATTTATCGCAGATTAATGAGGTATGTATTTCCTCACTGGAAGCTGTTTTTGATAAGTATCATCGGATACGCACTATATGCTTCAACACAACCTTTATTTGCAATGGTTATTAAGCATATCATTGATACATTAAGTTCAGAAGTAAAGGAAGGCATGATGTATTTGCCATTACTGTTTGTAGGATTGTTTTTTGTGCGTGGAGTAGGCGCTTTTTTGGGTAATTATTTTTTAGCCAGAATTTCAGCTAACGTTATACATAAATTACGTTGTGAAATATTTAAACAATACACCGTTTTATCAACAGAATATTTTGATAAAAATAACAGTGGTTATATGATCTCACGAATAACGCATAATGTGGGCGAGGTCACTAGAGCAACAACAGATTCAGTCCGGTCATTTGTAAGAGAGGGGTTTACTGCTTTAGGTTTGCTTGGGTACTTAACCTACACTAACTGGCAATTGTCGCTGGTATTCTTGGCTATTGCACCGATAGTTGCTGTGATGGTTGCTTACGTAAGTAAACGTATGAAACGATTAAGTAAAAATATGCAAGAAACCGTAGGAGAAATGACCCACATTACTTCCGAATTGGTGACAGGTCAGAGGGTAGTTAAGAGTTTTGGAGGTGAAGAGTATGAAAATACGCGGTTTATAGAAAGTAGTCTTGATAATAGAAAACAATTTTTAAAGTTAACTATGACTATGTCCATCCACAACCCGTTAATGCAGTTTATTGTTTCATTAGCTTTAGCTGGTTTGATGTATTTAGCTTTGATAATAATGAAAGATGCAGGGCCGGGAGAATTTGTTGCTTATTTGACAGCAGCTTTTTTGTTGCCACGCCCCATTCGACAGCTGAGTGATGCAAATGCAGAGATACAGCGAGGTATTGCAGCTGCTGAATCATTATTCGAAGTTATGGATGAACCGAAGGAGAAAGATGATGGTGAGTATAAGGTAGATAGGTGTAGTGGAAAGATACAATTTAAAGATTTGTCATTTAAATACGATTCAGCAAAAGAGCTAGCTCTTAAGAATATAAACCTTACGGTAAAACCGGGTCAAACTGTGGCCTTGGTGGGGGCGTCGGGGGGAGGGAAGAGTACCTTGATTAATTTGATTCCCAGGTTTTATTTATATCAACAAGGTTCAATATTGTTGGATGATGTGGAATTAAATGAGTATCAACTGGTAAGTTTGAGAAAAAATATTGCTTTGGTTACACAGCATGTAACATTATTTAATGATACGGTTGCTAATAATATAGCATACGGCAGTATGGCAAATAGTTCGAGAGAGGATATTTTAGCGGCAGCAAAAGATGCTTATGCGACAGAGTTTATAGAAAAAATGCCAGAAGGTTTTGATACTCAGATTGGTGAAAATGGTGTCAGGCTTTCAGGAGGTCAACGACAAAGACTGGTGTTGGCTAGAGCGTTACTTAAAGACTCTCCAATCTTGATTTTAGATGAAGCGACATCTGCATTAGATACAGAATCCGAGAGATATATTCAAGCTGCACTGAGTAAGGTTATGAAAAATAGAACTACTTTGGTGGTTGCTCATAGGCTATCAACGATTGAAAGTGCCGATGTAATTGTAGTTATGGAAAAGGGTGAGATAGTAGAAAAAGGCAGTCATGAGGAATTGATTGTTAAAAATGGGGTCTACGCCAGATTGCATGGGCTGCAATTTAAAGAGTCTGTGTTGGGATAGAGTGTAAAAGCTTGTTACAAGGCTAGTA
>CAZGWS010000430.1:0-1937 GCA_964528805.1 uncultured Lentimicrobiaceae bacterium
TCAAGTCTTAAGGATGCCGTTATAATTTTTGGTCGTGGTTGTACTGGCGAAATTGTGTCGCCCGAGGGATTAATATTTACAAACCATCATTGCGGCTTTAGTTCCATACAACAAGTGAGTTCCCCCGAAACTAATTATCTTGAAGAGGGTTTTTGGGCAATGAATAAAGGTGAAGAAATTCCCATTGAAGGTCTTACAGTTCAGTTTTTAGATCACATGCGAGATGTTACCCATAAAATTCTTGAAGGTATTACACCGGAAATGTCTGAGTCCGATAGAAATAAGATAATTAATGATCGTAAAAAATATGTTGTTGACTTTGCAACAAAAGACACCCCTTTTAATGCTAAAGTAGTTTCATTTTATGGTGGTAACGAATATTATCTATTTGTATATGAGACTTTTAAGGATATACGTCTTGTAGGTACTCCACCCGAATCAATTGGTAAATTTGGCGGTGATACCGACAACTGGATGTGGCCTCGTCATACAGGCGATTTTTCTATCTTTAGAGTATATACTGCACCTGATGGCTCCCCTGCAACTTATTCGGAAGATAATGTTCCTCTTAAATCAAAACACTTTTTACCAATAAATATTGCCGGCGTTGAGCAAGGCGATTATGCTATGATTATGGGCTATCCCGGTGGTACCGAAAGATATATGTCGTCTTATGGTGTTGATTTGGCTGTTAATAAAACAAACCCTTCTGTTGTAAAAATCCGTGGCGAAAAACTCGCAATATTACGTAAAGGAATGGATGCTGATGAAGCTGTTCGCCTTCAATATGCTACAAAATTTGCTCATTCTGCTAACTACTGGAAATATTATATTGGTCAGACTAAAGGACTTAAACGTCTTAAAATAGAAGAGAAAAAGCAGAAGGAAGAAGCCGAATTTCAAAATTGGTTAAATCAAAATCCAAAACAAAAAATGAAGTACGGTGATGCTCTTGTCCTTATTGGTGAAGCATATGACGTAATTGGGCAATATGCCGTTGCACAAACATATTTTCGTGAAGCCATTTATAGGGGTGCCGAAATATTAGGCTATGCATATAAATTTAGCAAACTCGAAAAAGTGCTGGATAATAAGGATGCTACACAACAAGATATTGATAAAGTTGTGGAGAAACTTAAAGGCGGAGTGAACAACTACTTTAAGGACTATAATGAACCCATCGATCGTAATTTATTTGCATCAATGATGAAGTTGTATCACGAGGATGTTCCTATCGATCAGCAGCCTGCATACTTAATAAAAATGAATAGAAAATATAAAGATAATTACAAGAAGTTTGCTAATTACATGTTTGATAAATCGATGTTTGCCAACAAAGATGAAGTCATTGCCTTTTTAAATAATCCCAATAAGAAGAAGCTGAAGAAAGATCCCGCAATGGTTGCCGTTAATGCCTTTTTTGATAATTATCGTAAAATTAGAGATAGAATGAGTGATGCTAACGACAAACTTGCAAGAGGGCATCGTTTATATATTGCAGGTTTGCAGGTAATGAATCCTGATGTTAACTATGCCCCTGATGCAAACTTTACCATGCGACTTACTTACGGTACAGTTCAGGATTATTTCCCTGCTGATGCTGTGCATTATCAGTATTATACTACCATGGATGGCATTATGCAAAAAGAAGATCCTGATAATTGGGAGTTTATTGTTCCTGCAAAACTAAAAGAGTTATATAAAGCAAAAGACTTTGGGCAATATGCAAAAAATGATACAATGAGAGTATGCTTCCTTACAAATAATGATATTACCGGCGGCAACTCAGGTAGCCCCGTTATTAATGCCAATGGTGAATTAATTGGTCTTGCATTTGATGGTAACTGGGAAGCCATGAGTGGTGATATTACATTTGAACCCAAATTGCAACGCACTATCAATGTTGATGTTAGATATGTTTTGTTTATTATTGATAA
>CAZGWS010000431.1:0-1933 GCA_964528805.1 uncultured Lentimicrobiaceae bacterium
AGCAAAGTCAATACATAGTCCTTGTATTGCGAGGCATCCATTCCACCACGGAGTTCATCACAGCTTGCCCAGAGTGATGAGTATAGTTCGTTCTTTTTTATTGCCATTGTTGCTGATAATCCCTTTTTTGTGTTTATTGCACTATTGTAAATTTATGGTACAAGCCTAAATAAATTGAGTTCAAACATTTTACACATATGATACGACAGAATGACGCCCCTAGTAGCTTATAAGTAAGGGGGGGGGATTATCTTAACATTTTTAATTGAATACTTTGGAAGTGAGGCTTTAGCCTCGCCAGACTTGTGCGAGGCTAAAGCCTCACTTCCAAATGTTAGAATAATTATTGTTACCTACTTACATTGAATAAACGTATCGGATCTATCAGAATCGTAATTAGGTTAATAATTAATATAGTTGATACTTCCTATATTAGCTTATCAACAAAAAATTCCTTGTAAATAAAATAATTTTAATGTCAAACAATGATAGTTCTTATGCTGAAGTGCTAATTGTTCAACACTTAGTTTATTTGTTGCACAACAAAGTTTTTCTGAGCTGCTTTGAGATTCTTTTGTTTAGCAAAACAAGAAGATTGTACTGAGGGGAAGGGTTATTATGGTTATAAATTGTTGAAACTTCCCAAATGCTCTTTTACATTGTGCTGGTAAGGTGTTTTGAAATAAATATTTTTTCAAACATGATCACTCCCTATGTTAATGAGACAGTTTCCTTGTACCACTAACCCAACTGGATGCGATACCATTGCTGTAGAGATGTATTACATTAGCATAACAGTTGATTAGCATTTGCACTGCAATCAATTTAGATCAAACCGAACTGTTTTTAATTCAATTCACTTTTAGATTCACTTTCTAAAGAGCTCACCAAGGCATTCAGCATGATGCCTTAATTTTATTATCTGTCTGGCTTCCAAGTTTAGATCATCGTATAGATATACCAATATTATTATTGTGATCCCAAGATTCATAAGCATAACTTTATCAGGTTAATCACATACTGAATAAAAAGACCGAATATTCTTAGACATCTTATTTAATCTGTCAAAAACAAATATATACTTGAAACAATCGAGGAGTCCATATATTTTTCTGAGTTTATTATCTTTGGTTGTTGTTTCTCACAAAAACCTAAAAGAACCATCAAAATCATTTCTCTGCCAATCAAAAAGACAGGCATCTGTTTTATCAAACAGTGGATTTAATTCTAATAATTTAACTTCAAAATAAGGATTAGTTGTTTTTTCAATTTCCTTTAAAAAAACATCAAATACTACATCGTCCAAATGTGACATTATTTTAAATGTCTGAAAAAACATTTCAATAGCGTATTTTATTTGCTGTTGATTTGCTGCAATTTCAGGGCAATGACCCAAGTTTTTACAATCATACTGAGATATACCAATTAACTTACGATTCTTCATAAAACAACGAAATTCAGCCCAAGCAGGTATGTTTAACCACTGTCGCACAAAAATATGAGGACAATATTGAAACCGTAAAGCAAGACGTAAATCGAAAGCTACTCTCTCAGAGGCATCTGTCAGTATTTTTATACCTGCGTATGGATGTGTTACTTTTAGGCCGTTATGTTGAGCATAAGCGGAATCTTTACCACTCCGCGAGCCTAGCCGGATGAACGCCCCCTCAGGAAACTTGCCTAATGCAGCATCAATTTTATTTTTAAGGTTAGTAATGGGTTGTAACGAACCAAATGATGTGCCATAAATAGTGATATTTGTCCCTAAATCTATAGCCTCTCGTAAACTAAGAGGAATATCTATTTGGGGAATAGAAAGTGTATATAAAACAGGGTTCCAGTTTTCGATATAAGTAGGACTAACCCTAGCAAAATAAGCAGGTGTCATTCAACTTCAATTAAAGAATCCAGAAATTCGTTAAAACTATTAGCA
>CAZGWS010000432.1:0-1928 GCA_964528805.1 uncultured Lentimicrobiaceae bacterium
TTAAGGTATTACAATAACTTTAAATGTATTGTTGATGTGAGGTGCGGAAATTTTTATAAGATATAGACCCTTAGTTTTGGATAATATGTCAACAATCAGGTAATTATCACCATTTTTTAGTATTCTAAAGTTGGTTTCTACACCTATTGCATTAAAAATTCTTATGTTATTTACAATATCTTCCGGGAGTTTATCTCCAAAAGCTAACTTAAATTTACCGTTACTCGGATTTGGAGAAATACTGGGGAGAACTTTAATGTAGTTTTTAATTAACAAAGTGTCTTTGCCTTTTTCTGATGAAACAATTAAGCGGACATCATATTCTCCAACTTTATTGTACTTTACATTTCCGGGTTCTTTCTCTTTACTATATTCAGGTGTGCCACCACTAAAATGCCATTGGTACGAAACTATATTACCAAGCGAAGTATTAACAAAAGATACAGTTCCTCCAATAATTATTGTTATTGGCTCACCCACAAAACCAGCAAATATGCTTGTCGAATCTAAGTTGATACCTTTTAAATGTGTAACACCTGATGCTGTTGGGTCTAACCAATAGTCTAAACGACTTGTTGAATCAGTACCATTTGAACTCCATGAGTAACTTAGTTTTCCGTAATAATCTGGCGCATTTAGGTTTGTACACGATGCAAATCCACCTGTTAATGCACCAACAATATAGCCATTGGAGTTAAAAATGGGGCTACCCGATGAGCCTCCTTCCGTAACACCATGCCCGTTTTCGGTTTCTATCCAATGTACCATCCAGTATTTTCCATTTGGGTCGTATGTTTGTTCGTTATAATTAGCAGATACTAAAGCTGATGTGTAGGTTGATATCATTTTAAGATCGCCCTGTGGGTGGTGAATTGTAACACCGGAAGGTGAGGCGTTGCCACTTACATCCCAACCATTAAAAAAAGGATAGTAATTTATCGGAATATTATCGTTAAGAAGCAGCAACTTAAAATCAGACCCTGATGAAGTTCCTGATGGGGCATGGGCAAGCATCTGTGATCCGGACACAGTACTAAATGCAGGCTCAACTAACGGCTGATTGCAGTCTTCCGATTGAAAATTAAAATAAAAAAGCCACTGGGCATAGTCAGACGAGTCAGCATATTCACCACAATGATTAGCAGTTAAAAAGTACGGCGTTGCATCATGCAATGTATTATTTATTAACGATCCGGTACACCAAAAAGTGCTGTTACCTTGTTTTAATAATATGCGGACAACACCATCTTTTTCGTTTTGCCAATTTTTTCCTTCTGCGCAGTTAATATGAACTTCACAACTACCGGCATCGCCAAAACTGCGCAAGTTATATTGTCCATCGTTAAGAAGCACTCCAATCTCGTGTACCGAAAATGGTAGCAGTTTGTATTTTTTATGTGTGTTAAATTCAATTATAATATGGCTGTTATAAATAAAATCGGTACACATATACAGACCGTTATTATTGTTGGTGAATGCACCAAGAGTACGAGTTTTATTTTTATTGTACAAATACAGCTTTTCGCCGGAGCTTAAATTAATGCTGTCGAAGTATAAGTTAATTGAATTGGCGTTCGGCACAATAATTTCTAATCGCCATATAAAATTATCATTAATTTGTTCCCAACTTCCTACCTCAGTAAGCTTATAGTTAAAAGGAAGTGTATAACCGGCTTGTGTAGGGTTTTTTTTATCAATAAGTAAAGTTGGAGGAATATTATTGGGGATAATAACTTTAGACAACCTCGTATTTAGCCTATTGTTAAAGCTCGCAGGGATACCAACTACAGACACTTGTGCTTTTGTGCCTATGTAAAATGCAAATAGTGTTAAAGTTAATAGATATCTGTATTTCATCCAGTTAATGTAGTTAGTGCCTGTAAGAAAACTCATCATTTTCAAGTCTTTGATAAGAAAGCGTCAAAGAC
>CAZGWS010000433.1:0-1909 GCA_964528805.1 uncultured Lentimicrobiaceae bacterium
GAAATGCTCATTAAATTATATATTAAAAAAGGGAAATTGAGTTTGGCTAAAAAATACTTTCAAGAAGGAATTAAGGAGTTCCCTAAAAGTTATGCTATTAATCAATTGGCAGGAAAATTAGCAGGGAAATAAATGAAGTCAATTTTAATATTATTTCTTTTTTTATCTGTTACTTCCTTAGCTCAATCCAGTTTAAAAGGAGTTGTAAAAGACAAAAAAGGCAAGCCGGTATTTGCAGCGAATGTTTATTTAAAATCTTCCCATCAAAAAGGGGAAATTACCGGTTTTAATGGAAAATTCAGTTTGCAAATTAGTAATAAAAAAGACACATTAATTGTTTCGTTTATTGGTTTCCAAACTAAAAAAATCCCTCTTGCATCCATTAATTTGAATAAACAATTAGTTGTGATCCTGAAAAAAACCAGTCAATCATTAAACGAAGTAATTATTTCAGCACAAGATCCGATTTCAAAACATTTCTCGGTTGTGAAAATGAAAAAGCTGGATATTTACCTCAATCCTGTTTCACAAGGCGATCCGTTGAAGGCAATAACTATACTTCCTGCCTCTACAACCACAGACGAAACGGGTAATGTCTCGCTGAGGGGAAGTTCTGCAGATCGGTCAAGAGTAATACTCAATGGTGTGCCTATATATAACCCAGTGAGGGCCAGTCAGTTAAATAATCAGGGTTTTTTTAGCCTGTTTAACCCTGAAATTATTGATGAAATGTATGTTTATGCCAGTAATCCTCCCCTGACCTATGGTAATACCAGCGCTGGTTTAGTTCAAATCCAAACTAAAAAAAACATAGAAACAAACCAATTACAATTATCTGCAAGTTTGGCAAGTACCGGTTTTTTTTTATCTCAAAAAATTAAAAAGGACGTTTCGTTTATTCAAGCCTATGGCAATTTTCAATTTTCAAATGCTTTTGTGGGAATTCAAAGAAAAGATTTGCCTGATATTAAAAATTTTCAATCTAAAGATGCCGGTCTGAATTTACACAGTAAAATTGGTAAAAGATCAGCGTTTAATTCATTTAATTATTTTATTGATGAACGATTTAACTCAGTAAACGAATTATACACATACAAAGGTGCAATCAATGCGACAAATAAGAGATATTTTACGGTAAATAACTTAGAATATTATACCCATAAAGGCGTTTTTAGTATCAATAACGGGATAAATATTTCAAAAAAGGACTTTAGTTTTGGAAATATAAAGTCAGAGAATAGAGATTACCAAATATACACATCAGTAAATTACAAATGGCTTGTTTTAGATAATACTAATTTGCAATTTGGTATTACACAAGACTACCACCATGATGAATTTAATGATCGCAGTCCTGTTTATTATTACGCATTGTCACCAAATTCACAAAGTTTTAAATCTGACACAATCATCTCCAACAATAATTTGGAGGCCTATTTCTATATTAATTGGGATATTAACGATAAATGGACTTTTTCTTCGGGAATGCGAAGCAATATTCCAACAAGGAATCAGAAATATTATTTTAGTTCGCAATTAGGGTTGAAATACCAATTAAACAGCCAACAATCATTTTTATTAGGTGGTGGCAGGTACCACAATTACGCGACCCCGAGTTATTATTCTCAAAAATACATTCTGTTGTCGAGCTATCAAATAGCATTAGACTATTCTTATAAATTGAACAATACGCTTGTAAAAGCTGCAACTTATTTTACAAATGAGACCGGAGGGCAACAAACGTCAAATTCATTTTTTGAAATAAACAAGATCAATACTTTTGGAATAGAATTCTCTCTGGAACAAAATTTTTATAAATATTTTAAGTTCACTTTTTCCAACTCGTTCATAAACCAGTCTATGGAAATAAACAATAAAGCATATAAGGGGCCAAAAGATATTAATTATC
>CAZGWS010000434.1:0-1908 GCA_964528805.1 uncultured Lentimicrobiaceae bacterium
TGCTATCGAAAAAAATGCATTCCTGTCAATTATCAGTATTTCAGGGTCTATGATTTTAGTACCATACGTGCTGAGTGCATTGTTTCTTGTAAAATTATCACATTCAAATAGCAGTAATGATAACAGTAAATTAAAATCAAAAGCATTATTTATCGGAATAACAGCTGCAATCTATGGCTTCTGGTTAATTTATGCCGCCGGACTTCGATACATATTATTATCTACAGTTTTGTATGCCATAGGAATATTTGTATATCGTATTTCATGGAAAGAAAAACATATTGATGATCCTTTGTTCAATAAAACTGAAAAGATTATTGCTGTGGTGATAGTAGTGCTTGCCTTGGTATCAGTACTTGTAATGGTATCTCATGTTTTGCCTGTTAACTGGATGAGATGGTTTAGTACACATGTGGAGCGATTTATTTAATAATAGTATAGTTTGCAGTTTCACAAAGCTCAAGAATTAATTTTTGTTTATCTATGAAGAAAAAAATACTTGAATGGTTTAAACGATATGCTTTAGCGGAGATAATGAGCACTATCTTGTCTATCGGCACAGCATGGTTAATAATGGAAAATACAGGTGATAGAGTGCTGTCTGCTTTTCTAGGCTCCGCAACTGCTTCGGTGGGCTTTTATTTTACCATAGCCTTTTCTGATGTTAGGAAAAGTATTAAAAAACATAGGGGTAATAAACTAAAATATAACACTAAATCGTTCCTGATAGATTTCAGAAATCTGATTATTGAGTTTGGTCCTGCCGAGTTATTAGACGTGCTCGCTGTGCGACCATTCTTTATGTATTTAATCCCCAAAGTAACCGGCGATTTCCTACTCGGTACATTAATTGGTAAACTTATCGCAGATGTACTATTTTATATTCCTGCCATAATAATGTACGAACTTCGTAAAAAGCATCTAAGTTAGCCTGAATAAATGCATCTTAGTAGAAAATGACAAAGTGAAATTGTAAAGGTGAGTCCACTCCAAAAAGCTGATTAATTATCCCAAAGGGATAAAATTTGAATAACCTCTGGTGAAACCGGTGGAAAAGAAATTAAATAAAAATCACAACCCGAAAAGGGTTGAACCCTATCATAGCGTAGTTTGCAACTACGCTTTTGTATTGTTGTATATTTTTTTATGTACTAAAACCACGACTAAGTGTAGTTTGTAATTATTCCATCAGCCTTTTCTCGCCTGTAAGTTTTCTAATCGACGATACTTCCTCGCTTACTTCCAGCGTACCTTTGTAGTTGCCTTTATCATCGCGTAAAGCAAAATATCTTATTAATATAAATTTGTCGCCCATTTCAATCCAAAAGCTTTCACTATTTTTTTTACCCGACTTAAACGCATCAATAAGTTCTACAACAATATGTACACTCGATGGTGGATGGCAGTTTTCAACCAATCGCCCAATTATTGCCTTCGACCTTGGAAATATACGGTGGCTTGGAGTGGAAAAATATCTCACTTCGTCATTTTCGTCAACAAAAGTTACATCAACAGGCAGATTGTTAATCATTAAAATAATTTGCTCAATAGTTAATTGTCCTGTGGCTAAATCTATCAAACCATCTGTAAAGTTGCCTGCATTTAGTGTGTTAACATTCTCATTTCCTTCTTTTACCACTGCAGTTTTGTTGCTAATTTTTTTAGGAGGTTTAATAAAAGCGAAGCCTATTTCATAACTTTGTTGCTGCATGGCAATCCACTCATTTTTGCTGAAGAGCTTAGCAATAACCGGAAACAATATGTATTCTTCTCTAAACTTGATGGCATACATAGCGAAGAATAAATCACCAATATTACGGTTAAGAAGCTTTATGTCAGGCAATTGGTGTTTCGTAAGTAAAATAATATCTTTGATGTGTTGCCTTATGTCATCGTGATACGACCACA
>CAZGWS010000435.1:0-1890 GCA_964528805.1 uncultured Lentimicrobiaceae bacterium
GGCAATGCAAATCCTGCATATAAAAACACCAACAACACATAAAAGATTATAATAAAAAGGTATATTTACCTCTAATTTACTTTATGTATTGAATTTTATATTACATTTGCGGTAAATATACCTCACATATACAATGATAGATAATATTCTGAATAAAAGTTTTCATTATGACGGACCTTCACTTGAAGAATTATTCAAAGGAAAGTTAAAAGAGTCAGGTCTAACAAAAACACAATTTGAAAAGTTATCAGGGATGGAACGAAGAAGTCTAGATTCTATTTTAGATAAAACTTCAAAACAAACTGATATTATCAAACTGCTTAAACTTTCTGATTTTTTGGAAACTGATTTGAATGAGTTACTAATAATTCATTTCAAAGACAGACCTGTTGAAGAAATAAAAGAACTTCAATCTTCAATGGACATAACATTCTTAAATAAATTTTTTGATTTAAAAACTTTGACCAATTTAGGATTCATTAAAAAGAAAGACTCTTTAGATACATTAAAAGAAAGAATTTGCAGTTTTTTTGCCATTGATTCCATTTATGAATATGATAGAGAGTTAAGCGAGGCACTATATAGCAGAACGAAAAGATCTTTCAGTGATAAGATGAAAGATTTTTGGATAAAATCAAGTTATAAATATTTTGACCTAATTGATAATCCAAATGAATACAGTAGACAAAACTTAGTTGATTTAATTCCAAAGATAAAACCGTATACTCAAAATGTAGAAACAGGATTACTTACTGTTTTTCAGGCACTATTCAATCTAGGTATAACTGTAGTCTTTCAACCGTCTTTGCCAAAAACTCAAATTCGCGGTGCAACATTTTATATAAATAGCAGACCTTGCGTGGTTATAACAGACTTCAACAAAAATTATGCGACTATTTGGTTTGCATTGATTCACGAACTACATCACGTTTTGTTTGATTTAGATATTATAGAAAGAACAAGTTATCATTTATCTGGGGAACCTGATTTATTTTTAATTCAAGAAGATAAGGCAAATGAATTTGCTTCCGAATATTTATTGTCATCAGAAAAGATGAGATATATTGAAAAAATGATTCACAACAAGTTTATGGTTGAAAGATTTGCTAAAGAATCTCAAGTACATTCAAGTATAATCTATGCACAATACCAATGGCGACAATCACTACTGGGTAAAGATTATTGGGGAGCATTTAAAGAATCTTTTCCTAATATCAATAATTTAACTAAAAATTTAAATGTTTCAAATTGGGATATTGAATCAATAAAAGAAGCAGCAATTAAAATAAGAGAATTATTAACAGTATAAAATTAAGACAATGAGCAATAAAAATATAAGTAAAAAAAAGACAGAACGTAATCTCACCAAGGAAGATTTAGAAAGATTAGAAATTCTGCAAAAGTCCGAAGAGGTAAAGGGAGAGCAACTTTATATTGACCTTGATTCTGAAATCGTAGTTGAAAATCAAGCAGAAACATTGCTTGGGCAAAAAATTGACGATCCAGTTCAAAAATTCCAACTGTATTACCATGGACTTTCTAAACTACTTAAAGATAGTTTACCAAAAGGAAAAACATTTGAGGATGTGCGTAGAATTGTTTATGATGAAAAGAACATTCTGATCAATAGAGGTGCAAAAAAAGATGAAAAAGGAATTAGAGGAAGTGACGGTAGAATGGCATATATTGAAGATTTAGAAGAAGCCATTAGAATTGTTGCTAATTGGACAACTAAAAAAGGGACTTCTGCTGAATTATTCATGTCTTTTTGGGATAAAAATGAAGAACTTGGATATGGACATCAAGACTAATAAAAAGCACAGCCACTAACAATGTATATAATTTATGGCGGATGAAGTGCTAAATATGTGCAATTTAACAATAAATAAA
>CAZGWS010000436.1:0-1879 GCA_964528805.1 uncultured Lentimicrobiaceae bacterium
ATGTTGAATTGGTTTATCTATTATCAATATAAATATAAATGAAAGGATGGTGACAAAAATCATAGTAACACCGAAACAAGCAAGCCCTCTAAAGGAAAACTCATGAAAAACCTCCCCGAATACCACATAAGAAACCAAAAGTCCACTTTGCCAATGCAACAGGTAAATTGGAAATGAAAAATCACCAATAAGCTTATCTACTCGTCTGCTCAATTTAAAGATTTCATTACCACTTACAATACTGTAGACCAGTAGTGCACAAATAATTATGTTTATATAAAAACCAACTTCTTCTAATTTACCAATATTAAGCCTTGATAAAATAATCCAGGCCATACAATTAATTAGCATTAAAGCAAATAATAGCAGTGATGATACTCTGCATTTCAAAAATGCTTCTCGCATATTTTTTTTCTTTGAAAGAAAATATATTGCGGAACCGATAGAGAAAGATAAAGATGCCGCAGCTACGGGGTAATATCTATCTTGCCAGGAATACTCAGCAATAAATGTAGCGACCACATAACATATCGACAATAAAAACCATATTTTTACACGTAGTACAGTTTTTGAAATACCAAGACAAATTAAAACATAAAATAATATTTCGACCGTTAAGGCCCATGATGGAGGAACAAGCCTAGGCTTTATATCACTTGGATTCCAGGATGGAAATATCATTAATATATTATTAAAATAGTCCGAATATGTTACGGGAAGAAACATACTCTCATTGTAGTTTCTTACAGTTTCATCTCCAATAATTAAAATAAGAACCATAGTAAAAATTGCAGCCAGCCAATACTGTGGATAAAGTCTAAGAAACCTATTAACTGCAAAAGAATACTGCCCGATTCGTGTGTAGCTGTAGCTTTCATGCATGATTAAAGTCATCAAATAGCCACTTATAATATAAAATCCGAATACAGCATATCCACCTAATTTGAAAGATTCGAAAAACAAATGGCCTGTCATCACCATTATGGCCAACGTTGTACGAAGTATTCCAAACATTTTACAATGACCTCCTTAAGGCTAAAATTTTAATGGAAAGTATACAAAACATACGATAAACAACCCGCAATGAAACGTCAGCTCTACAATTTCCATTTCACTGTAAACGTGCGGATAGCGATTGGCAACATCATCCATTACTAAATTTAAACCACAAAAGAACCGGATATTTACCTCGGTGATATATTCTATGTTTTGCCACACTAGCCATCACTCAAGAACTTAAGCAACAAACTTCCAGTGTAAAAAAGCTTCTTCACAAATAAATCTTTCAATCGTACTAAAACATTATCTGTTTGTAGTTGCTAAAAATATTGCAACTATTACACTTGTAATACCTATTAAATATATAGAACTAAGAATGCCTTTATATTTTTTCCTCTGACTCAAGCCTATAGCTGCCCAAATAAGAAAAAAAGGCATTAGTTGTTCTTTGTATCTGAGTACTCCCATAAAAACAACTGAAATACCTATCAATATCACAATGGGAAACCACCTTAGCATAATTGAATTGGCAATACTCATTCCTTTTGCCAGGAAAAAACCAAGCACTATAAAAGGCAAAAGTAAAATAAAAAACACATTAGTAACGGAATATAAGGTCATACCTTTTGCTTTAACATTTGCGGACAGTGCTAATGTTGGCAGAGGTGCAATTACAGTAAATCCAACTGCAAAGGGTAGTTTATAGGCATCAGAGAGCGAATTAATTCTTAAATGTCGACTAAAACCAATTTGTGCTGAACTCGCTGTCTCTACAAACTCCTCATTATCACCGGTTATCCTGTCGTAACGCTCAATAAAAACACCTCCCGCCTCAGTACTTGCAAGCCCAATTAACATACCACTTCCAAGTATAAGTATT
>CAZGWS010000437.1:0-1877 GCA_964528805.1 uncultured Lentimicrobiaceae bacterium
ACATTACCCAAATTACGTATAGCCTTTGTTAGCCTTTCGTTATTTATTCATTTTCAACCATTTGCTTCTCTTGTGTGTCAATAATTTCAATGTTTATTCCCACAAGATTTCCTTTCAGTTCTTCTATTATTAAATCAATTCTTTCTTCTATAAACTTATCTAATGCATCTGTTGGCATTTCAGGCATACTTGACCATTCTAATATCTGGTTTGGTAAAAGATGAGTTTCAATCACATTCTTAAAGTCAGGATTTTTGTCATAGTCTTTTATGTAATCAAGAGGATTTTTGTCGCTTATTTCCAAGTTTGTAATTTGAGTTATGTAAGCGATATTCATAAGACTGTTATTGTCTAACTTATTATTCTCTCTATTATTAGAAATATAATTTGTTGGGAAAATATGATGTAGGTTCGGTTTATCTGTTGAGAAAAAGAAATTATCTGCAATTACATTTCTATCTGTAAATTTCCAATCTTTCGGTTGTTTACTTGAATATAATGCAAGTATTGCTCTTGAAATTCTACCTTTTGAACTATAAGATGCATTTCGCAGAGTAACCTTATTTATTAAAAATCTGTCGAACTTTATTTCATTGTCAAACTTTTCGCTATTTAATAAACTTATGTGATTATTTATATCTCCGGTATTGCTTAATAAGTCATCATTGTGAAAACTGTGAAACCAGAAATATTTTTTAAGGAAATCATAATTCGGATTATCATTTTTGTAGAAATAATTTGAAATGGTCAAATAGAAGTATCTATATGGAATTAATTGAGGTCCTTTTAAATTAAGTGTGTTTTCAAAGAAATCAAATGTTTTCAAAATTGCATTTTTGGTATCAGTCCAAATATTTTCAATTTGCTCTGTTTTTATATCGTTTAAATATCTTGGTGTAATATTATGAACACCTGAGTTTTCAATATTTTCACGAATTAAAATTGCAACTATTTGTAAATAATCAAAATCGTCAATTTGCAAAAAACGACTATTGTTTATACTTCTAAATTCTTCAATTAAATCTCTGAGATAAAATCCTTTGTCATTTTCTGTTTCAGGTCTAAATGTCTTTGCTACAACAATATCAAAAATATCAAGTGGTTTTCCTGCTTGATTAATTCTTTCAAATATCTGGCAAACTTCTGAAACTTGAATTCCTTTTAATTCAATAAATGATAATCTATAATTATCAAGGACTTGCTTCATTCTCCCAAGTTCTTCAATATATGCGTGGTCAAAATTCAGGTTAATTTCAGGGTGTTGAATTACCTTTCGTTGAACATCATTGTAACTTTCTTTAATGTCAATGAGTTTTAAAATTAGTCCTTCATCAAATTTCTTTTTCCGTCCTGTATTTCTTCTAAAAGTTCCGTCTTTATCATCAATTTCATCCCAATACAGAAATCTCTTTTTATAACTTTCATCGTCCGTATCATCTGTGTTTCCAATTGTTATATCAACATAAAGTGATGGGTCAAAATTATCTCTACCCGCAATTCGTCCTCCATATAATGAAGTTAGTAGCGAAGTTGTTCTCTGCTGTCCGTCTAAAAGATATAAAAACTCAGTTTTGCCATTTGCATCTGCAATTTTATGACCGCCAATTTCACGGTGGTTTTGAAGTTTTATTTTTGTTTTCCAAACAAGTATGCTTCCCAATGGATAGAATTTATAAATACTATCCCAAAGTTTTTTGACATTTTCTTTTTCCCAAACGACATCTCTCTGAAATGTTGGGATTTGGTAGTCGTGATTTTTCAACTCATCAAGATAAGTTGTAATTCCTTTGTCTGTTGGTTTTATTCTGTCTGTAAAATTCATATTGTTTCAATTTTCCTTTTAGGTTTCTGTAGTTCTTTAATGAAGGCTAACGGTG
>CAZGWS010000438.1:0-1861 GCA_964528805.1 uncultured Lentimicrobiaceae bacterium
TGTGAAACCAATATCTTGAGCCCTGTTATCCACATTGAAGTCACGGATTCAGGTATAAGTTAAAATCAAGTTTTGGATATATTTTGAAGGCATGTCTTTAGACACAAAGACTTTAAGCAATCTTTGGAATTTTTATCTAGGCAGCAAATGTCTGCTACACAGATTTGATGATTGACCAGTAGTTCAGTCATTTTCTGTGTATTAATTATTATCTTAAGGGTATTATTTTCAGTATCCTCAAGTACTTTTTTATTTTTGAAAAAATCTACTAAAAGGTTTTTAATATAAAAGTCATTTTTCGTTGGCACATTAAATTCAAAAAATTTTCGACCTAAGATAGCTTCATATCTATTCATAATTAAGGAGTCTCCAAGAAAAACTTGTAACTATAATAATACGAATGATTCTTATTTGCAACTATTTTTAGTCTTCCCTCTTCTTTTTGAAAGATTTGTCTCTTTGAGGTATAAAGTTTCAGGGGTATATGGCTGGACAAAATTCTGAAAAAGCGAGCAAATCTAAGGCTAAGTCACCGTGAAGTGTGAAATTGAAAAATAATCTACTTTTTAAGTAGGTTAAGGATGGGGAATTCATTGTATTAATTGCTCCCCCTTTTTGTACAGTGAATATGAATGGAATTACAATGAGAGCATTATTCATTGAACCTATATTGATTCCAATAGAAGCCATGAGGGTGGCTGGCTTAAACACTCATTAACTTTACAGTAAAAGATGAAGATAAACAGGTCATAATTTTTTTACAACCTATAAGGCACCGGTCTTAACTAAAAAATTAAAAATATTTTCTGCCATTATTCTATAACCTTTTTTATTGGGATGAATAGTCTCTGATTTGAGTTGATTATTACTTAAAATATCTGGCAAGGTTTCTAAATCAATAGGTATCTGTTGCTTTTCTGCAATTTGTTGATAAAACTCAGCACTTTTTAAAACAAAAAGATTACCTGATTACCCATGAGTCTCAGCCACTTTAAAAACACCCTACCAAACCCCCCGTCATTCCTGCATTCTCTTAGCAGGAATCTAACAAACAATAATAGATTCCCGATAAAAGACTTCGGGAATGACGGGGTCTATAGAGAATTGCGAGAACTCTATTCTCATTTGGCTGAGGCTCATGGGTAATCAGGAAAGATTAAGTATTGGTACACCAAGCATAACAACCTTAATATTTTGTTGCTTAACCAGAGCAATCATCTGATTTAAATTATTACGTGTCTGTTGCTCAGGAATATTCCTAAGAATATCATTGCCACCATGTATTAAAATCAGTAATTCAGGTTGATACTCTTCTAAAAACTCAGCTAACCGTGCGATCCCTGATTGGCTTATTTCTCCGGGCACTCCAGCATTAACCACGTCCCTGCCACTTAAGTTACTTAAGATAGAAGGGTAATCATCACCTTTTGATACGCCAGTTCCGTAAGTCAGGCTATCTCCAAAAGCTAAAATCACAGCATTTTGAGAAAGTTTATCAAAGACAGGTGCTGGCTTGTTACAAGCAGAAAGTACAAATAAAAGTATAATTACTAGAGTAAGAATTTTTTTCATTGGGTTTGTTGTAAATGAAGAGAAATATATTGATACCTGCTCCTTTTACTTCTGGTTGAAGCCTTCGCCATGCCCTAGATTGAAAATGAGGTGTCTTGTAATAAAGTCACTCAGTTTCTAACGGGGTTAGGGGAGTCCTCTAACCGTGTTGGGCGTACCTTTAATTAGGCCGCTCTCCTCCATCAATCAGAGAGTAACAAAATCAAAGGCTTACTCTTTTGTTATTCAAGAGCAAATTAATTTTTTATCCCAATTCCTTTGTGTAATAACAAAAGGCTGAAAAGGGTTA
>CAZGWS010000439.1:0-1850 GCA_964528805.1 uncultured Lentimicrobiaceae bacterium
TAAAAACATTGAAGAATAAAATTGTTACTCACCCAGGAGTTATTAAAAGTATTGAATCTGACAAAGTAAAAGTTGCAATAATGGTTACTTCCGGATGTGCCTCATGCGAAGTAAAAGGGGCATGTACTGTTAGCGAAGTTGAAGAGAAAGTTGTTATTGTAAATACTCCAAATACAAGTCAGTACAAAGTTGGTCAATTAATAACCATCGAAATGAGTCAATCATTAGGTACGTGGGCAGTATTGTTAGGTTATGTTTTCCCTTTTCTATTGATATTTCTTGGGTTAATTATTTTTATAAATTTAGATATGGATCAAGGTATTGCAGGGTTACTGTCATTGTTACTTTTAATTCCATATTATGCTACTTTATATATACTGCGTAATTATTTTAGTACACGATTTACTAATAGCATTAGTGCCTAACCAGGATTAAAATAGAAGCAATATAAATTGATTGAAATACTTAGTTTAGAACAATTCTACACTAAACTGTTAACAATTTAACAATCAATCACATAATTATTACAATTGGGTTTATAATTATTTGTATATTTTCTATATATCTGATTTAATGGCACTTATAGCAACAACACATCATGTGCCAATTTTTATACCATAATTCTAAAAATTATACATTTGCGTTTATTTGAAAAACAAGAATTAATTTCAAAAACGCATTTCTGTGGATAGTATTATAATAATTGCAGTTATTGCTCTCGGCGGACTTGGTTTAATAGCTGCCATAATCCTATATTTTATCGCCAATAAATTTAAGGTATTTGAGGATCCGAAAATTGATGAAGTTGAAGAAGCCTTACCTTCTGCTAACTGCGGAGGTTGTGGCTTTCCCGGATGTAGAGCTTATGCAGAGGCAACTGTAAAATCGGCAAAAGAAAACGGAAACCTTGAAGGTTTAGTTTGTCCGGTAGGAGGAAACGAAGTTGCACAATTGGTAGGTAAAATTCTTGGTCTTGAAATAGAGGAAAAAGAGCCGTTGATTGCAGTGATAAGATGTAATGGCTCGCAAACCAACTCACCAGGTAAAGTAGATTACGAAGGAACAACATCTTGTTCATTTGCTCATACTCTTTATAGTGGCGAAGGTGGCTGTCAGTACGGATGCTTAGGATTGGGCGACTGTGTTGACGCTTGTGATTTTGATGCTATATTCATGAACCTTGAAACCGGATTGCCGGTTGTTAACGATAAATGTACAGCTTGTGGAGCATGTGTTATTGCGTGCCCACGAGACATTATTGAACTTCGAAAAAGAGGACCTAAAGAGCGTCGAATATTTGTTTCATGTGTAAACAAAGAAAAAGGAGCTCCTGCCAAAAAGAATTGTTCGGTTGCTTGTATTGGATGCGGAAAATGTGACAAAGTATGTAATTTCGATGCAATTACCATAACAAGTTTCTTAGCATACATTAACTTTGACAATTGTACACTATGTCGTAAATGTGTTGAAGTATGCCCTACAAATGCAATTCATGAACTAAATTTTAAACCACGCAAGCCTAAGGTTGGTAAACCAATAATTGCTGCCCCTGTAGCTGATAGTTCAATTTCACGAAAACCTGCTACAAAAAACGCAGTAGGCGAAATTGGCAATAAGTTAGCTGAAGTTAAAAAGACAGGTAATGAAACCGGAAAATCTGAAAAATCAGCTTCAGATAAACCGAGTGAAAACAAAGAAATTAAAGAATCAATCAAAGAATATGGGAATATTACGAACATTTGAATTAGGGGGAATTCATCCCGAAGAGGATAAATTATCATCAAATGCACCGATAGAAACCATACCGGTTCCGAAACAGGCAATTATTCCATTAGGTCAAAATTTGGGCA
>CAZGWS010000440.1:0-1843 GCA_964528805.1 uncultured Lentimicrobiaceae bacterium
AAATATTTTACTTAACAACAGGTGTTTATTTTGGGTCTGACACTTGCGGGTAACGTTGAGTATATGGTTTTGTGGCGGTTTTTGAAACACAAAACCTTCAATTTACCACGCTGTTTATTTATATCTAAAATGTTCATATTTAGCACTCCACCCGCCATAAACTATATACATTGTTAGCCTTTGTTATTCTATTCAATTCGTAAATCTTTCTTTTGTTTTTTTACTCTTCCTTGATGTGAACGTCCAAGATTATTTTCTTTCCGAACAATTCTTAAATTTGCCTTTTCCATATGATAGTCCATAAATTTCCTTTCTAAATCTTTGTCAACAAGTACAGTTTTATTGTCTTTGTCAGTTTCGTATTCAATATTTTTCAAGTCAATATTATAAAGTTCAATAAATCTGTCCAAAATTATGGATAATGTATTTGGTTGTCTGTGGTCAACATTTAATTCCGTCCAAGAACTTAATATTCCTGTTTCCTGACATTTCACTTTTCCTTTTATCGAATTTTGTCCAAAATATTTTTGCTTAACGTTATGTAAATCTTTATGAATTGCATTTCTACATGCATTGCTAAATTTTGTAAAAGGCTTCGGATCTCCATTTATACAATAGACATAGGAAAAAGTTTCTGATGTTAAATCATTCCGAATAATCTGGAAACATTTAGTTCCAAATTGCACTTTACCAATTCTAATTTCTTTTATTCCGACACCAATTTTATCTTTTCTTGTTTCATTTTCAAGCAGTAACGCAGTAACATCCGCTGTATCATCTTCATTTAATATTTCTCCAAAGTCATAAGAATACAGTTTCGTTTTAAAATACAAAAGAGCGTCTTTCTTGTATTTAAAATTCTTGTCTCTTATAATTATTGGTGTCTTCATATTTATTTTTTCTAATAAAGGCTAACGTTTCGTATAAGAATAGTAGCCGATTTCGGGCTTCAAACCTATCAAGTTACAAGAAAGTTGAAGCGGGCTACAACCACTGATTTTACAACTGAACCGGCTATTATTTTTATACATTGTTGTGGTGTCGTTTTTATTTTTTTAATTTTTTCCAATCTGGTTTTCCTTGTTTTCTGTATTTCTCCAAGGCTTCATTCCAAAAATCAATCATTCCATTATCGGCTGGATGCTTTATACCACTTCCATCCCAATCCATAGGTTCAGAAGCACTTAAAATGTCGCTAACGTCAAATGTATTATTTGAAAGTTCATAGTGCTCTTGCAGGAAGTACCACATTACCCAAAAAGTATCTTCTGTTGTTAGATTATCTTCTTTAAATTCCGTCATTTCAAAAATGTTTCTGAAGCATTGAAATACAAAATAAAAATCAAGTAGTCTCCAATTTGTATGTTAGTTTTACTTTTCTCTTTTAAAAAATCGAAGCTTTTAATTCCTTCTTCAATCAATTCAAGGTCAGTTGGAATATTTCCAAATTGACTTAAACATTCTTCTTTTGTCCGTTGACAATATTCTCTCCAATTTTCCCCTGATTTCCTGTCTGTCGTGTCATATTTGTGCCAATAAAGTTCACAAGTTCCGTCTGGTAATTTGAATTGAACTTGTCCACCTATTATTCCAAGTCCGACATCAATGGCTTTCTTAACTACTTTTGTAAAATCAGTCCTTTTCCAACCATATTCCTTTCCACTTACAATTGCTCTTTGTAAGATTTCATTCGGCAAATATTTTTCTTCGGTTTCTGTCATTTTTTTAAATGCACCACAACGGTTTGAATATGGTGCGTGCCGCACTTTATTCAATAATTTTCTTTCATTTCACAATTTTCAAATTTACTAATTCTTTTTCTGTGAAAAAGAAACTGCGGCAT
>CAZGWS010000441.1:0-1837 GCA_964528805.1 uncultured Lentimicrobiaceae bacterium
TCAAATCCACTATATTTTGCATCTTTGTAGTTTAATTAAAAAATTAGTTGTGATTAGAATTTTCCAATTTTTTTCATTGTTTTTTATATTGTTAATTATTTTACGATGTGCCAATTCATTAACTCCTCCATCAGGAGGACCAAAGGATATTACACCTCCAAAAGTTATTGAAACAATTCCGAAAAATGGAAGTGCTAATTTTCACACTAATAAATTTGATATTAGGTTTAATGAGTTTATTTCACTTGAAAATATTCAAAGTTCAGCATTAATTTCGCCTCCAACCAAAGAACTACCCGAGTTTATCACAAAAGGCAAATCCGTTATTGTAAAATTTAAAGAAGAATTAATGCCAAACACTACTTATTCAGTATTTTTTGGAGAAGCTATTGTCGATATTACTGAAAAAAATCCTGTTTCAAATTACACTTATATTTTTTCTACAGGTAATTTTGTTGACTCCCTCAGCCTTAACGGACACGTATATAATGCTTTTGATTTAGAGCCCATAGAAGGTATGTATGTTATGCTTTATAAGGATAATAACGATACAATTACACTCGATTCGCTACCATATTTTGTTGAGCCATATTATATTAGCAAAACAGATGCCAATGGCAGATTTCAGTTTGAAGGATTATCGGATGACGATTTTCTGCTTTTCGCATTAAATGATCAAAACAGTAATTTCATTTTTGACCAACCGGGAGAGCAAATTGCATTTCTTGATTCGGTTGTCAGACCAAAATATTTCCCAAAACCGGTAGTTGACACAACAATAACAGATAGCCTTTACAATATAGAAATAACACCGGACTCAGTTATTGCTACAGCTGATTCGCTTTTAGCTGATACAACTTATAACGAATCAGATATGGGCATTAGCTTATTTATGTTTTTATCTCCCGATACTATACAACGACTTGTAAAAGCAGAAGTAATTGAGAAGAATACGGTTCTATTTGCATTTTCGCAACCTGCCACGAATGTCAATTTTGAATTTGGTAAATTTCCACTTGACAGTTCTTTATATGTGAAAGATTTTTCAATATCACAAGATACAATATATTGGTATCTAAACAATCCTCCCAACGATTCACTCGAGTTACGCCTAACCCAATTTAATGACACTCTTGGTACTGTATATTTAAAACTAAATACTGATAGTAAGTTACCCAAATTTAGGAAAAAACACAGAGTAGAAAAAAAAGAGATTCTTGGGTGGAAATCAAACATTCATGATGGCAAACTCAATCCTGATGAACATCTTGAAATTAAATTTTTACAACCATACGTTAAATTTAATAATATTGATTCAACATTACTAGTAGCAGGCAAAGACAGCATTTGGGATCCTGATTTTATTTTTACCGGTAATCTGAAAATGAAAATATCATTCCCTTTCGATCTTAAAGAAGGCACTAAATATCGCCTTTATTTTCCCGACTCGGCATTTACAAGTTGGAATAATATTAATACTAAAGCTATTGTTATTAAATTCAGCACTTTGCCATTGAGCAGTTTTGGTATTTTAACCTTTCATCTATACCCTGAAAAAAAACAAAACTATGTTCTTCAACTCCTGGCAAAAGATAAAATAATTGTACGAGAATTTTATTTTACATCTGACACATCTGTAACATTTAACTACATGAAACCTGGTAGTTACCAATTAAAGATAATTATTGATCAAGATAAAAATAATAGCTGGAGTACCGGAAACTACAAGCTAAAGTTACAACCAGAGCATGTAATATTTTATACTAAGAAAATTAAAGTAAGAGCTAATTGGGAAGTTGAGGAAGACTGGAGTTGGTAGAAAATATTTTAGACTTAA
>CAZGWS010000442.1:0-1827 GCA_964528805.1 uncultured Lentimicrobiaceae bacterium
ATATACATAGGTATTAAGAATTAAAATTAAATTACTACTATTTTTCAAGTATGCTTAGTATATTTGCAGCTTATTAAAAATTAAATGTTCTTGGAGATATGAAAAGAAATGTAAAATACATATTTGTTACCGGTGGTGTTTCTTCATCTCTTGGAAAGGGAATAATATCATCATCATTGGCGAAACTACTTCAAGCAAGAGGGTTTTCAGTTACAATACAAAAGCTCGATCCATACATTAATATTGATCCCGGGACTCTTAACCCATACGAACACGGAGAATGCTTTGTTACAGATGATGGTGCCGAAACCGACCTCGACCTTGGGCATTACGAGAGATTCTCGAATACGCTAACCTCACAAGCCAACAACGTAACAACAGGACGTATTTATCAAAACGTAATCAGCAAAGAACGAAAAGGAGAATATCTAGGTACAACCGTACAAGTAGTTCCACATATAACGGACGAAATTAAAAGAAGTATTCAAATACTTGGTCAAACCAACAATTACGACTTTGTAATAACTGAGATTGGCGGAACAGTTGGCGACATTGAGTCGTTCCCGTTTATTGAAACCGTAAGGCAGATGAAGTGGGAACTCGGCAGCAACTGCGTTGTAGTGCATCTTACATTAGTGCCATACTTAAAAGCAGCCGGAGAATTAAAGACTAAACCTACCCAACACTCAGTAAAAACAATGCTGGAGCAAGGTGTTCAACCCGATATAATAGTGTGTCGTACAGAACATTACCTAAACGAAGGTATCAGACGTAAAATTGCACAGTTTTGTAATGTCTCGCCAACAGCAGTTATCGAATCAATTGATGCAGAAACAATATACGATGTTCCATTACTTATGCTTGAAGAGAAGTTGGATACTGAAGTGCTATTAGCCACAAACACACCTTATACTGATAAAATTGATTTGAAAAACTGGCGGCGGTTTGTTAACAGATTAAAAAATCCAATCGGCGAAATAAACATTGGTTTAATTGGTAAATATGTTGAACTTAAAGATGCCTACAAATCAATAAATGAAGCACTCGTTCATGGTGGTGTTGAAAATGAATACAAGGTAAACATTATTAGCATACAGTCGGAAACTATTAACAAACAAAACGTCGCAGAAAAACTTAAAGACCTACATGGAATACTTGTTGCCCCCGGTTTTGGCGGTCGTGGAATTGACGGAAAAATAATTGCCATAACGTATGTGCGTGAGAACAACATACCATTTTTAGGTATTTGCCTCGGGATGCAGTGTGCTGCAATTGAGTTTTCGAGAAATATACTCGGATTAAAAAAAGCACATACAACCGAAATTGATGAAAATACTCCATATCCGGTTATTGATATTATGGAAGAACAAAAATCGGTTACAAACCTTGGTGGCAGCATGAGGTTAGGATCGTACGACTGCAAACTAAACAAAAACTCAATTGCTTTTAAAGAATATAAAAAAGAAAATATTAAGGAACGACACCGTCATCGGTATGAATTCAATAATAAATACAGAACACTATTTATTGAAAATGGTATGCGCCTTTCGGGAATAAATACCGATAAAGACCTTGTTGAAATTATTGAGCTTAATAACCACCCGTGGTTTGTGGGAGTACAGTTCCACCCTGAGTACAGAAGTACAGTAAAACAACCACACCCATTGTTCGTTGGTTTTATTAAAGCTGCTATAGAATTTAAAAAAAAGAACCAAAACAAAACCTCCAATAATAATAATTAGCAGCAACTCATAGCACATATTGTAATACACTTGTTTTATGATGATTAGCATATTTTTGTAATATTAACAAATTGCAATATTCTAT
>CAZGWS010000443.1:0-1821 GCA_964528805.1 uncultured Lentimicrobiaceae bacterium
TTTACTTTAAATACTTTTTCACGCTATTGCTTTGTTGCGAAAAGCTTGAAATAGGCAACTATATCAGCACGTTCCGACGCCTCAAATTCATGTATAATATAGATTAGGAATAACTTCTTCTGTTTGTATATGTTTTTCGAATAGAAGGTGATATGATTGGGAGCTTCGTCTTTTATTTGTAAACCACAAAGACACATGGCACTTAAACTGAGATTGACAAAATCTTTAACTCAGGGATTGGTTAACTGCTACATTGTACGTAAACCATCAATACTTAATGAACTTTTGCCTGTAAACAACTTTATTATTGTTCATCACCAAAACAATATATAAACCTTGCGAGAGTCCGCTCAGGGAAACGGGATTATTGAGCCCTATTGAGGTACTAACGGACATGCCCACCGTGTTTACAATACAAACTTGTGCGTGTTGCAGTCCCGTTTTGTTTGTTTTTATCCACAGGTTATCCTTTGCCGGATTGGGATAAACGGTAAAATCTACCGGCATTGCGTTTTCTTGTGTCGAAACTGTTCCATTATAATTCAATTTCATCAAGAACACATTCGTAGCCCCGTTACCTTCCTCCTCGGTGCCCATTAAAACCATGTCCATAGTAGTTAAGCCAATAACATCAACACCCAAGCGTGGTTTGCTGGTTGGGATTATTTCTTCTTCCATATAAGTTAGATCGTGATCAATAAACCACATAGCCAGATCCTGATCAATGCTACCGGTAATTAGGAATTTATCATTTTCAAATTTATCAGAACCCATCACTCTAAATTTATCGTGCGCTATTTCGAAAGAATTGCCATAAACATCAAAAACCGTGTAGTCCATAGTTAAAACCGACATATAATATAATCCCCAATAAGGGTAATACCTAACAACACATCCTACATTATCTGAATAGCTATGTACTCCAGCAATGTGAAGAGATGAGAACTCCCAATAAGAACTTCCTAGAGGACCATAATTTCTGTTCATTACAAAGCTCCATCCCGAATCGTAATCGCTACCTACCCAAACGATATCGGGTTCTAATAATGAAGATGTATAGGTTAACCCGTATATAGTATTATTTATACTCTTAAACTGGCTTAAGTAGGTGCCATTTTCAGAATTAATGTGATAATACCATATAAGATGTGGTCCTAGTTTAGTCCGCACTGCAAGTATTTTATACGTAGCGCTATCAATAAATTCACGTGACGTAGCAAACCAATATCCTTCCGATTCGGGCTCTTCATATTCCCACAGCTGTGTTCCGGTTTGAGTGTCGAACAAAGTTACAGAGCAAAGATTATTTCTGCTGCCGGCGACGGCAACTCCGCCGTAATGGGTTAAACAAAGCTCGTAAAACTTGGAACTGTCCGGCATGGTTACTCGCCAAATCTCCTGTCCGTTATTATCAGTTTTAAGCACAAAACCTCTTTGGTTTTGTGTGTTCTCATCCTCGAACCAACCACAAACATATACGTTTTCCAACGAGTCGGTTTCAAATGAGGTCGGATGATCAATAAAACCGATGTTATATGTTTTGTCGTAATAGTTTTGTGCGGAAATTCCCGAGAAGAGGGCAATTAGAAATACAAAAAAGAAAAGTTTTTTCATAATTATTTTTTTTCAAATTTATTAAAAATATGATTTAATTTAAGAAATAACAGGTTGCCGCACAAAAATTTATTGCAGCAACCTGTTTTAGTTATTGCAGCGTTTAATAAACTGAATTATTAATACCGTGGGCATGGTGCCGTAGGCTCAGCTATCAAGGCAACCTATAGTTAATCGAACTTATTCTTTCCCAAAACAAAAATGTAT
>CAZGWS010000444.1:0-1818 GCA_964528805.1 uncultured Lentimicrobiaceae bacterium
GTATTGGCGTTTCTATTGGGGTTGGATAAGCTTTTGCTAAAACAGAATACACTTGATATAATCCGGAAAGCTTGGATTTCACATACCAGCTTGCTCCAGATCCAACATGGCATTCAACGCAATTTACACGGGCATGTGCCGAGTTATGATAGGTTACATATTCTGGTTTCATTACAGAGTGGCACAAGGTTCCGCAAAACTCATTAGATTCGGTATAATGAAATACCTCATAGCTTCCCAATGCTGTAAAAAGTAAAAATATGGAAGTGCCTACTACAAAGATGAAAACTATTATTCGTTGGTTTGGCTGATTTAAATTTACAATTGGGAATCTGAACTCACGCTCAACAGTCTTTTTTCTGTCTCTCTTCAACTTGTTGACAGTTCCTAATGGTATTAATATTAATCCAATAACGAGAAAAACAGGTAAGATGATAAAGGTAAAAAGCCCAAGGTAGTCGCTACTCGAAGCAGGAAAAATCAAAGAAATAGCTATCGAAAAAACAATAAGTAAAAAACTAACGGAAGCTAATACTGCACCCGAAATTGTTGTCCAACTATAGAATGACTTAGGCAGTTTCATAATCAAATATTAGTTGTTATTAAAAGACACGTAGTTCATAATCAGACCGATAGTTAAAATCCCCACATTCTGGTTATGTTAAACCCAATGCGTATTTCACCTTTTGTCCAGTCGTTGGTATTCATCAGATGAGTTTCTTGTGGAATAATTCCGTTAGAAGTAGTTATAAATACTTCAAATGCGTGCGATGCAGTAGCTACCTTATAGCCAATGCCTAAATTTGGCAATGTCCTGTTAGTTACAGTTGTATTTTCATCCATCGACTTTATGTTTAACGGAATTGAATAATGGAAAACCAACGACGATTGAGGTGAGAACTTGAATCTTCCCATAAAACCTATGCCTATGTTATCGTGGTTCATCCCTTTAACTCCGGCAGTATCAGAATCAGCAGAAACAGTATTATAATGAGTAAAACTGCCATTTATTGAAAATGAAAACCAGTCGTTAAATTTACGACTTACCATTACCTCGGTAAAGTATGAAAGCCTGTTAGTAAATTCATAAACAGAATCGGCAGTTGCGGTGTTAAAAACATCTTTATTTCTGCCATCAATAGCCATATCGGCATAAAGGGTAACAGTTACCGGAATTGTATTTTTACGTGTTTGTTCAAGAATATTATACTTTACCTGAAAATCGCTATACATATTTTTTCTGGTAATGCCGTAGCCAACCATTAGGTTGTTGAGTATTGAATAATTAAATCCTATACGAGTGTTAGCCGAAGGAGCATAAATGCCGAATAGATCGGATATACCATTGTCTTTTATAACGCCAAATCTGTGTTGGATTTGAGTTTCAAAGGTCTTTTTCTCATGGATCATAGGGGTTTGATTGTCAATAAGTAAATCCCCACTGTACATTTCCAGTACAGGTCTGTCTTTTTTCTTTTTTACAGGCTTAGTATCATCCTTTTGAGCATATCCAAACTGTATGGTAAACAATACTAGTATAATTAATGTAATTAATTTTTTCATTTCTCTGAATTTTAGCTATTTATTAATTGTTTTTTGCGCCCTTTTCAATCCACTGTAGCACAAGAGCAGCTTGGGAGGCAGTATATTTTTTCCAAGTGTGTGTGTCCGAATTGGGACTTGGGAAACTATAAATAATACTTTCAGCAGGAACACTAGTATTTACAAGACCTGCACCGGTAATGCTACTGTAAGCAACATCGGCGGTTAAATATGGTAACTGACCACCTGATTTATGACAATCAGCACAACCCGCAT
>CAZGWS010000445.1:0-1817 GCA_964528805.1 uncultured Lentimicrobiaceae bacterium
ATGCGGGTTGTGCTGATTGTCATAAATCAGGTGGTCAGTTACCATATTTAACCGCAGATGTTGCTTACAGTAGTATTACAGGTGCAGGTCTTGTAAATACTGGTGTTCCTGCTGAAAGTATTATTTATAATTTCCCAAGTCCCGATTCGGACACACATACTTGGAAAAAATATACAGCCTCCCAAGCTGCTCTTGTGCTACAGTGGATTGAAAAAGGCGCAAAAAACAATTAATAAATAGCTAAAATTCAGAGAAATGAGAAAATTAATTACACTAATTATATTAGCATTGTTTACCATACAATTTGGATATGCTCAGCAAGATGATGCTAAGCCTGTAAAAAAGAAAAAAGACAGACCCGTACTGGAAATGTTTAGTGGTGCTCTACTTATCGACAATCAAACCCCGATTATATACGAAAAGAAAACGTTTGAAACTCAAATCCAGCATAGGTTTGGGGTTATAAAAGACAATGGCTTATCCGATCTATTTGGTATTTACGCTCCTTCTGCCAACACTCGTATAGGATTTAATTATTCAATACTTAACAACCTTATGATTGGCTATGGCATTACCAGAAAAAATATGTATAGTGATTTTCAGATAAAGTACAATATTCTTGAGCAGACACGTAAAAACACAATTCCCCTAACAGTTACCCTTTATGCCGACATGGCTATTGATGGCAGAAATAAAGATGTTTTTAATACCGTAACAGCCGATTCTGTTTATGAATTTACTAACAGGCTTTCATACTTTACCGAGGTAATGGTAAGTCGTAAATTTAACGACTGGTTTTCATTTTCAATAAATGGCAGTTTTACTCATTATAATACTGTTTCTGCTGATTCTGATACTGCTGGAGTTAAGGGGATGAACCACGATAATATTGGAATAGGTTTTATGGGAAGATTCAAATTCTCACCTCAATCGTCATTAGTTTTCCATTATTCAATTCCGCTAAACATAAAGTCGATGGATGAAAACACAACTGTAACTAACAGCCCTTTGCCAAATTTAGGCATTGGCTATCAGGTGGCTACAGCATCACATGCATTTGAGATATTTATAACTACATCTAACGGAATTATTCCACAGGAAACTCATATGATGAATAACAGCGATTGGACAAATGGTGAAATTCGCATTGGGTTTAACATAACCAGAATGTGGGGATTTTAACTATCTGCCTGATTATAAACTATTTTTTTTTTGTAATAACTAATATTTGATTATGAAACTGCCTAAGTCATTTTACAGTTGGACAACAATTTCGGGTGCAGTATTAGCTTCCGTTAGTTTTTTACTTATTATTTTTTCGATAGCAGTTTCTTTGATTTTTCCTGCTTCGGGTAGCGACTACCTTGGACTTTTTACCTTTATCATCTTACCTGTTTTTCTTATTATTGGATTAATATTAATACCAATAGGAACTGTTAGCAAGTTAAAAAAGGACAGACAAAAGGCTGTTGAGCGTGAAGTAAGATTCCCTATTGTAAATTTAAATCAGCCAAATCAACGGATGATAGTTTTTATCTTTGTAGTGGGTACTTCCATATTTTTACTTTTTACAGCATTAGGAAGCTATGAGGTATTCCATTATACCGAATCTAATGAGTTTTGCGGAACTATGTGCCACTCCGTAATGAAACCGGAATATGTAACCTATCATAACTCGGCACATGCCCGTGTAAATTGTGTTGAATGCCATGTTGGATCGGGAGCAAGTTGGTATGTAAAATCCAAGCTTTCCGGATTGTACCAAGTGTATTCTGTTTTAGCAAAAGCTTATCCAACCCCAATAGAAACGCCAATAC
>CAZGWS010000446.1:0-1810 GCA_964528805.1 uncultured Lentimicrobiaceae bacterium
TAATATGATAATAAACTTACAGCCTTTTTCATAAAATAATGTCTTCAAAGTAATACCTAATGTTTTTTACTGCATCAAAAAAAGTCAAAACTAATGAATATTACAACTATATAAAAATATGACACATAGAAATTGATAAAAGATGTATCAGGCATTTTGCATATATGTAGAGCCTGCAAGAAATCTCATCATTTTCAAGTCTTTGATAAGAAAGTGTCAAAGACAAGGCTTTCGAAGTTTTTGAATTCAAGTGGCTTACGAATTGTAGTTGACTGATTCAAAAACGAGAATAACGCAGTATTGACGTTTTCTTGCAAAGACTATGTAATTATTACAATTAATGAAATTAATCTCTCTTACGTAATTTTACTGTAATTGTTACTGTGTTTCGTAATTTTTAATGAGCTCATTAATTTTATTTGCGGATATGCGTTTAGCTATTATTTTCTTGTTTTTGTTAAGTACGTAAATCACAGGTGTGCCATAAATATCGTAAAGATCATGAAAATCTTTTGTGGCACTGTGCGTACCGTTTACGTTTATGCCGGGTACTTTCTTTTTAACTATCGATTTTTTCCATTTTTCAATATCGCTATTAACATTAACGGCATATATTTCAATATCATAGTTTGTGCTATCGTAAAGATTACGAAGTTGTACAATTTCTTTAGCACAGATACCGCAATCGTAATCCCAGAAAAAAAGAATAGTATAATCGTTGGGTATTGTTTCAAACGAAGTGAGCGTACTGGTTGTGTCAACAAGTTGTAAGTTGGGAGCAGGCTGGTTTAACAATATCGGTCTTATTTTATTGGCTCTTTCTTGCAATTTATTCAGTATAGATGGAGTTGTATTTAAGATTTGTTCTTTGCTAAAATACTCATCAACAAGATGCACGAAGACTTTATCAAAACCCATATATTTAGGGTTTTGATATTCAGATACAAAATACCAAACCAAATACCCAGTAACATCTTTTGATGGTCGCGACATTGAAATGATAAGATCAATTGCTGCTATCACAGAGTCGGGATGAAAAACAACAATCTGATCAAAATACTGATTTATTTTTCGCATAAAGACCGGAGTTCTAAGCAAAGTACTGTCGCTTAAGTCGATATAATCCCAGTAATGCTGCTTGTAATAATTAAATGATGCTGTGCTATCTGTAGAATTTTTAACTGAATCGGGTATTTCGATATCTCTCATTGAGTTAAGTAATGCCGACACAAACGTTCCTTTATTTTGATCAATAATATTTATTTTATAATCAATGGTTTGTTTGTTTACCGAGTCTAAGCGTTTTTGATAGGTAGTAACATCCCCATTAATAGCTTTAAGCGAATCAATTTTGTTCACGAGTTTTTTGTTTTTCTGGTACTGTGCTTCGTTATGTCGCAAATACGTATAAAACAATTTGTTCTCATTTGACCCTCGCACTTTCATGTCGCCGGCAAAGTCGGACTTATCGGTTTGTAGTGTAAACTTTTGGTTACTATTAACAATAAACTCAAATAATTTTTTTTTACTCATTGTAACAGCCATATAAATTCCACCGGGCAGTCTTTCTTGTCCTTCAAAAACAAACTCCCCCTGCTTTACTGCGAAGGCAGTATCAACTATTTTTACTTTTTTGCCATAATAGGACACAAGTAGTATAGCACTATCTTGAAAATCCCCACTGATTTTAATCTTAATTTCATACTGATTTCCGGCTGTAGTATTTACGTTAAATAAAAGTACTGCCATTACAATTAATAAGCCTTTAAATAAATTCGTCATTGTTGTATTGTTGTATTGTTGTATTGTT
>CAZGWS010000447.1:0-1803 GCA_964528805.1 uncultured Lentimicrobiaceae bacterium
ATAGTGACCGCTTTAAAGATTTAACTGAAATGCAGCAGAACTTAACTCAACAACAGTGTGGTTTTGCTAATCGGTTTTCTGCTTATTCATTGTTTTTGTCTGAGCTCAATACTAATTTAAATCAGCAATTTTCTCCAGTTGAATCTGATGCAAAAAAATTGATAACTGAAAATAAAACACTTAACAATAAACTGACTGATCAAAAGCAATTAAACAGTGATTATAGCGGTCAGTTAAAAGTGTTAACAAAAAGATTTGAACAACTAGATATGGAGGCTAAACGCTTTCAGCTGATACAAAGTGAATATCCTGATTTTCCTATCAACGAAGTTGAAGATATTTTAAAAGAACATCGAGAAGAGCTAAAAACTGAAATTGAGCAACTTGGGGATAAAGAAACTGCAATTATTGAGCTATCAAAAAATGTAACAATGCAACAGAGTAAGATTAAACTAAGAAAGAGTAAACAAAAAGCGATTAATCAACATGAAGAACTACTAATAAGCCAACTGAATAATCATAGTGCACAGGTGTTGGGCAATATTAATCAGCAGTTCTCTGAAATTTCTGTAAAAGCAGAGGAGAATCAATTATCAGTTATTGAGCAATTTTCAGAGTTATTTTCCATTAATGGCCAACAGCTCGATTTTCTCGGTGAAGTATTCAGTCATGGGGAATTAAAATCACCCCATGAATTTCGAGAGCATACCAAAAAAGATATAGAAAATCTAAATGCAGATATAAACAAACTAGACAGAAAAATCAAAACATCAAATGATTTTTCTAAATTATCAGTGGTAGATCAACAAACACAACAAGCATCTGTTAATAAAGAATTACTCAAGGTTAAAAATGATTTAGTTATTATTCAATCTATTGAAAAGACACGAACAGACTGGCAAGCAACAACTGATGAGATCCAACAGATCAATGATCAACTCGGACTATTGGACAAGCAGCAGAAAGACACGAAAAATGAGCTTGATCACAATATAAATGTTTATTCAAAAGCTAAAGAACAATTAGACTCACTAAGTAAACAAATAAAGCAGACGAGCCATTGTTTACAAGAACTAGAACAGTTTAAAACTGAAAATGGGAAGATTACAGAGTCTTTAACTGTAGAACATGTTAATGCAAAAGACATTTCTGAGCTGGCTAGCGATCAAAAAAAGTTAGCCTATTTAAAACAAGATGTTGACAATAAAATCAATGAATTTATCCAGTGCGGACATTTTCAGTTACCTATAGAGCTAGCCTACAATAGCTATAGCAATGAACAACAAGAAGAAATTCTCATTGCTTTAAACAACACCTTCACAGCATTACCTGAACAGCAGGACACCTTAGACAGTCGCATTATAGGGCATAATAAAACCACAGGCACAAAGATTAGTGAACTAACGGGTAACAAGACTCATATTCGTAATTTTATCAATAAAGTTAACAGTCAGTTTAGTGGTTACAGTATCTCAAATTTACAAGATATTCAGGTAGAAGTAGAGCTAGACCACCGTTTTGAAGCACTTATTAAAGAGCTGGATCAGACTAATTTGAATATTACAGATATTCATGATGATGCTTTATACCAACGTTTAAATGAATTTTGTAATGATTTTTTTACTGGACAAGGCAATCGAGTTCTGGAAATCAGCAAAATCATTAAAAATGTGAAATACAGCTATAAAAAATTGCATCAGGAAAAACGTGAAGATAAAGACCAAAGCACGGGGACAAATGCGCTTATTAATTGTACTTTGTTAACCATATTACTCAGTGATTTATTGGCTCAGGAAAGTAATT
>CAZGWS010000448.1:0-1799 GCA_964528805.1 uncultured Lentimicrobiaceae bacterium
ACTCCCGTACCGGCTTTTTCTGCTATTATTGTCAGATTTGATATATTTTTTATCTGATTGGCGTTAGGGTCGATATAATAAACCGGAATATTATTTGCTACAAAATCAATTAATCCGGCAGCAGGATACACAACCATTGATGTCCCAACAACAATTAAAATATCGGCACTTGTAACAATTGGAATTGCCATTTCAATCATTGGTACACTCTCGCCAAACCAAACAATATGTGGTCGTAACTGTGAACCCAATTCACATTTATCGCCTTGTTTTAATTCCCAATGATTTAGTGTATAAATAATGTTTGAATTTTTTGTACTTCTAACCTTTTTTAGCTCTCCGTGGAGGTGTAATACATTTGAAGACCCTGCTCGTTCGTGTAAGTCATCAACGTTTTGAGTAATGATGTGGACGTTAAACTTTTCTTCAAGTTTTACAAGCCACTTGTGTCCGTTATTAGGTTCAACTTCAAAAAGCTGTTTCCTGCGTTGATTGTAAAAATCGAGTACTAATTGTTGGTTGTTCTCCCAGGCAAGCGGTGATGCAACCTCTTCAATACGATGATTTTGCCATAATCCGTTGCCATCGCGAAAAGTGCTAATGCCACTTTCGGCACTAATTCCTGCACCTGTTAACACAACTAATTTTTTCATCTGTTAAAAGTAACAAAAAAAGCACTTTCCCAAGAAAGTGCTTTTTTAATTAATTATTGATAATAATTTGTGTTATACAAAAATACTAAAAGAGCTTCATATCATCTAAAATTTTCATAACACCTTTAACTGCGGTAGCAGAATTTTCTAATAATTCTTGCTCGTCGGCATTAAGGTCTATCTTAACAATTTCTTCAATACCATTTTTACCTAACTTTACCGGAACGCCTAAATAAACATTATCCTGACCATATTCGCCTTTAAGCAAAGTACAAACCGGAAATACTCTATTCTGGTCATTTACAATGGCTTCACACATTTGAGCAGCAGCAGCACCAGGGGCATACCATGCAGAAGTACCCATAAGTTTAACTAATTCGCCACCACCACCTTTGGTACGTTTAACTATAGCATCAATTTTGTCAGCGTCAATAAGCTCGGTAACCGGAATACCACCAACAGTAGTGTAACGTGGTAATGGAACCATTGTATCACCATGTCCACCCATTAGCAATGCCTGAATATCAACTGGCGACACATTTAACTCTGTTGCAAGAAAAGCCCTAAAGCGTGCAGTGTCGAGTATGCCTGCCATTCCAAATACTTTAGACGAATCGACACCGGCAGTTTTATATGCGGTATAAGTCATTACGTCTAACGGATTAGCAACTATTATTACAATTGCATCCGGTGAAAATTTTAATGCTTCCGTTACAACAGATTTTACAATTCCGGCATTTGTGGATATAAGATCGTCGCGACTCATTCCTGGCTTACGAGGAATACCAGATGTAACTACAATTATCCCTGAACCGGCTGTTTTAGAATAGTCGTTTGTTACTCCTGTTACCATTGTGCTAAAACCATTTATGGGAGCCGATTCCCAAATATCTAATGCTTTGCCTTCGGCTACTCCTTCTTTAATGTCAATTAGTACTACTTCATTTACGATGTCTTTGTTTGCAAGCACATTGGCTGCTGTGGCACCTACATTTCCTGCTCCAATTACTGTTATTTTTTTCATATTACTTGGTTTTATAAATGTTAACTTTTACATACCGCAAATGTAGCAATATTTTGTTTTAATACTATGCAGTTTACTAATAACAAAACTACTTTTCTTCCAAATAATAATATTCTCAAATT
>CAZGWS010000449.1:0-1796 GCA_964528805.1 uncultured Lentimicrobiaceae bacterium
TTTCGACGCCTTGCATCTACATCAAACTAAACGCATGAATTATTCAGGCTAAAAGAATTATACTATATTTTTTTGTCCCACCCAAAGCTTTGTTTAGAATACGATTTCGGAAATTTTCTTTTCCAAAATGTAATTTATCTGAAATAGGCAGGTTGTTTTTTTAATGTTTTTTGATAAAACGAATATTACAGTAGCTTATTATTTAACAGCTTTATTTTCTCCATTTTGATTCCTCTCTTAGCGTAGTTTGCGACTACGCTTTTGTATGTTATCACAAAAAATTCAAATGGACATTATTTATTATTATCGAGTAAGAAAAACTTAGAATATCTTTCAATACTATCGGCTATAGATTTAAATTCGATGCCGGTTTCCTGTTTAATTTTGCTGTTTGAGTAACTGTATAATTGATTGGCAGTAATGACTGTTTCACGTGTTATTGCTGATCTTTTTCCTGTAACAAAGCCCTTAACCCAAAGCAATCTCCAGACAATTGCACTTAAAAAATTCCCAGCTTTATATTTGGGAGCCTCTACGTCTAACGAATTAGACATCCATGTAAATAATTGTTTATAGCTAATATTTTCGGAGTTTACTATATACCTCTCACCTGAAATATCTCCGTTCATAAGCAGCACCATTGATTTTACAACATCTTCAACGTCAACAAAACCATTGGAGCCAGTTGAATAGAATTTTAATCCATTGTAAATAGTACTGAAAAGTTTGGAGCTGCCCGTGTTCCAATTACCCGGACCAAGAATTATTGAAGGGTTAATAATTACTGCATTGAGACCCTCCGCAATACCTCGCCACACTTCCATTTCGGCACGGTATTTACTTGTTGAATATACTGATGATTTTTTCGAGTTCCAATGATTGTCTTCGGTAACAGATTCTGTGCTTTCGGCTCTGCCCATAGTGCCAATAGTACTAACATGCAGTAACTTGGCTATTTTATTAGTTAGAGCAGCATTTACAATATTTGCTGTTCCAACAACATTTGTGGCTATCAGTTTATCTTTATCACCCAACTCGAACGACACCATTGCTGCCGTATGGTAAACGGTATCCACATCTTGCATGGCATCTGCTACAGCATAATAATCCAGTATGTCGCCATAAACCCATGCTATCTTGTTAAACAAACTATCAACGTCGTTAGTATAATATGAAAATACTTTTTTGGTTTTTAACAGGTTCGAGGACTTGCGCACTAAAGCCACAGGCAATTCTCCTGTTGAAACGAGCTTGTACAGCAAATGTGCTCCTACCAAACCTGTGCCACCGGTAACAAGTATCATAATTGTAATTATTTAATAAACAAAGTATTATGTTAATTCTTGCAAATATAACAATATAAATCTCAAATTGATATTGTTACTATTGGGCAAGTTTCAAATTAATTAAATTTGACATCTGCATAATTGTGTTTCTGCCTTTAACAAGCAAGACAAACCTGAATTAGCCTCTAATTGTTTTTCGCTTTGGATTGGTTATCAGCAGAAATAGTATTAGTAATAAAACTGTAATTCCGGTTGCCGATATAGTACCTAAATCAATACCGCCTTTAGTAGCTCCGCTGTTCGGGATTTGTAATCCCGTACTTAATATTTGCAGATTTAAAATCTGCTATTATTACTTTCGGATTTCAAATCCGAAAGAGCGAATTAATTTTGAGCTACAACCTCTAACAACTATGGGAAACCTGAATTAGTTTCTAATTATTTTTTGTTTTGAGTTGGTTATCAGCAGGAATAGTATCAATAAAGCAACTGTAACTCCGGTTGCCGAAA
>CAZGWS010000450.1:0-1788 GCA_964528805.1 uncultured Lentimicrobiaceae bacterium
GCATCACAGGCTGCCGTAAGGGGCGCGGTTTTTGCGGCTTTTTCTCTTCGCAAAACCCGTGACGCTTACGGCAGTCCTAGTGCATGCGATTGTTATGTTCTTTTTACTAATGCAATCTTTCATAAGTGAACCTCTCTCATCTTTTCCAGTAATTGCATTTAGAACATGATTCAAGAACGTCTGAATTTCAAAACACCCTATGAAGTTTTAAAGAACTAAGGGGTAAGCATCTATTATTCCTTTCATTCATTACCTCTTGGTAAAAAAATTAAGGATTTTACTTTTTGTCTTATCATTTATAATGCAACGCTTTTCTGCAAATCTTAGTGCTTTATCTGCAAGCTGTACAGGATTATTTTCTAGCTCAATAAGTTGGTGCAATTCTTCTGGTGTTAATACATCAGACATAAGTTCAAGAAATTTTGATACCGTTTGTGGGTAGTCATCGATTGCTGTATTGATTTTAGACACCCTATTTTCACTAATTTTTGCCATTAAGGCTTGTCTTTTCAATTCTGCTTCATTAAGCTCTTTATAAAAAGTATTTAACCATTGTTTTTTTAACCATTCTTGAAAGGATGATACTTTTAAATAATATGATTCTAAAATTTCAATAAAGTTGATATGTTCATCCTGTTCATTTAAAAAAATTTTAGCGTTTTTTTTCCAACTTGAAAATTTCAATAGATCATCTTTATTTAAAAATACTTTTCCAGTAAATCCTTCACTACTAAATTGTCTAGTTGTAGAAATATTAGGAAGCTTATAGTGCTGTACATATTGCCTTAAACAAATTATAAATTCTGAAATGGGATCATTTATAAATCTTATATTTATTTCATTTTGGTAACCAAGGATTGGTTTTGATTCTTTTTCTATTCTATTTACAAATACTCTTGAGTGGTCAACAAGAGATAAACAGGATGTAGTAAAATTATGTAACAATCTGGTTGTTTCTTCCATAAAGATACTAATATTGTGTCGATGTGGCCATAAAATAAAATCTATGTTTTCTATCTTACCGTGGAACTGTTTGAGATGCTCAATAAGTTCATTGTAATTATTATCTAGTAAGCGCTTAGAAATCTCATAGTTTTCATACTGTTGATTTAATTTATAGCCTTTAGAAGTAAGAATATTTTCTTCCATATCCTCAATAGAAAGTTGACGAAACTCTCTTAAATCTACGAGATAGCCATGTTTAAAAATAGATTCCAAATAATCTAATAATTGAAAAATCATCTCAGGAACTAATTGATAACAATTATAGGATTCATTTTGAAATTTAAACATTACTTCAATATGAGAATTAGCAAAAACTTCCCACGAAAAGCCAATGGTTGCCATTGAGTCATTTACAATATTAAAATCACTTTGGTTTATACTTGGTTGTTTGTTATTGAGATCTTCGTATTTTGTATTTTTACTGGAATTCCGAAGATCTAAGAAATTTCCATCTTTTATAGAACGCTTAATATCTTCTAGTAGATAAAAGACCAGTTCCGTTTGTATGGCAATTAAACTTGGAGGCTCATTTTTATAGAAAAGTTTTAGTAACAATCCTCCACCCCAATTATTATATACACCACAATTTAGGCTGGAAACTAATTTATTAGTATTGTAGCTCAGTAGCTTTGGGGTGTTTACCATTAATGTCTATCCCGTTCGTTTAATAAGGGCACTTATTCCCTGCGTAATGAAATGATCTGAACATAACGCCAGCTTATGGTAGTCCGCTGGAAGCTATTGTTATGTTTTTTTACTATCAATTTCAAACCATTTAAGGAA
>CAZGWS010000451.1:0-1778 GCA_964528805.1 uncultured Lentimicrobiaceae bacterium
CGGCACGGTAGCCATTGTAAAGGAAACCAACTACTACCCCTTCGGCCTCACCCACCAAGGCTACAACAACCTCACCACCTCGCTGGGCAGCGCCGGCGCGAAGAAATATCTTTACAATGGCAAGGAGTTGCAGAAAGATTATGGGTTGGATTGGTATGACTACGGGGCGAGGTTTTATGATGCGCAGATCGGAAGGTGGCATGTGATTGATCCCGCTGCGGAATTAGGTAGAAGATGGAGCCCATATAATTATGCTGTTGATAACCCAATTAGATTTATTGACCCGAATGGGATGGAACCAAAATGGTACGATAAAAAGACAGGCAAATTAGTTTATGATGATAATAACTCGAAATTTACTAAAAATGCAACTGCTGAAGATAAACAGTTTGCTAAACATTTAATGAAGACCCCACAAGGAAGAGAACAATTGGTAAAATTAGTTACGTCGCCAATAAAAGTGTACACTGACTTATCTGCAGGGAAAGGCCCTTCAGTGGGTAATAATTATGTAACAGGACATACAAGTTACTTACCAGTCAAAGAAGTTAAAAAGGCTACAGTTGAAATTTACAATAAAAGACTGGGTGATCAAATGAAAGTTATTGACAAATATTATGCGCATGGTGTAGAAGATAGATTAACATTTCAAAATCAGCTATACCATGAGGTTAAAACTATGGGAGATCGCATCGCTGCGATTGGCGGTCACGAGATAGAACATGCTACAAGTAGGGCGAATCAAAAATTAACTGGCAGTGCCGTGGAGAGAAAACCTGAGGAAATTGAGACAAATATTCTTGCTCAAGAAGCCTATCCACTTAAAAAAGTACCCAAAGCTGATATCGATCATAATTTAGTTAAATGATTTAATAATTTGATAATGCGAAAACTGGTTTTTTTGGTATTACTTATAGCTTGTAATACTACCGTTAAATCTCAAAATATCAATCAGAAAATTAAATCTGATATTATTGGTTGTTATGTTAGACATAACGAAATTCTTTCAAGTGACTCAATGGAAATTAGTAACGATTTTGATGCTTATGTTACAATAAATGAATTAATAACTGGTTATCATTTTAAAAATGGAGAACGAAAAGGTATATATAGTGTCTCATTGAGTATAACCCCAACATCCAGGTTATTATTCTTTTTTAATAATAATAAGGATTACTATATTATAACAACAGATAGTATGAACGTAGTAATATCAAGATTTATTTCCTATGTAAAAAAATCTGACAATCTGAATAAGATGGAAGTATTAAAGTATTTGGAAACAATAACGGAAATAAGCAAAGATAACTTCAAACTCAAAAACTTGAATAAAATCTTGCCCCCTGCTGATTCAGATTGATAGCTGAAACAAAATTTTATATAACAAGTAATATCAATGACAAAAGCCCGGCAAGTCCGGGTTTTGGTCTTTACAGCACCAACTGTTTCAATTTACCTTTGGTAATAAAGGCATCGAGTAAAACTTTCACGACGTTTTTATCTTTTTCCGGTAGTTTTTCGATGGTTTTGAACTGGTTGAGCAGTTGTTTGTCTGTCAGGGTGTTGTCGGCCAAGTCGTCACTGGTGCCGTTCATCAGGAAATCGGTAGAAACTTCCAAAGCATTAGCCAGTTTGGCCATTACGTCAGCCGATGGATGTGCCCGAACTGGCGCGCATTTGCAATGCGTGCTTTGTTACAACTGTATTGCTACTCAACTCGGGTGCATTTGTAATGCGTCAGCCGGAGCGATGGCATCAGAACAAAAACCCAAAAATTT
>CAZGWS010000452.1:0-1774 GCA_964528805.1 uncultured Lentimicrobiaceae bacterium
CTTGAATAATTCATAATAATATCTTTTGTTCTCTTGCTCTTCGTTTTTTCAATCGCAGATGACAGTCACCAGAGCCTCCTTTGTCAGCACTCAATTTCGCAAACATCAAGACTTGCTTTTGCTTTTTTATAGATTAAAGTAACTTTTTAAAGCATTGCCAGTTTTATTGGCATCGCGATTACATGTTTCTTGTATGCTTTTCCGGTCAGTGCTTTCTGTACTTACGTTAAAACGATGAATTAACTGATCGAGAATAAAATCAATTTGTCCGTGGGTTAACTGACTAGGTGTCTTTTGATCAGATTCTGCTTCACTTTTAATAGCCTCACATAATAATTTAGAAAGTTCTAACTGTGCTTGTACCTGTACCTGTACCTGTCCTGTTTCAGTTGGATTACTCAACTTATTAAGTTGGCCTTTAATATCATTAAAACTAGATGTTTGCTTAATTGATGCTCCAAGTCTTTTAGTTTCCGCCACAAATTTATCAATATTTTCTGAATTGAAGTCACTGTTTTTTTCTAAAAAAACACTTACAGATTGAGCTATATTAAGATCAAATGATTTTTGATAAGTATTGATTGAAAATGTGAAATAAGTACTTTCTATATAATCAGTGCAGTTAGAATTCTGAATACTAGCATTGATTGTAACTTCTTTTAGAAGTGAATCTGCTATTATGTTAAGTTCTGTAGCTGTTTTATCTAACTTATTAGCTTTTTCTTCTAGTTCTTTAATTTTTGTATTTCGTGCATAAGTTTTAGTTTTGATTTCGTGTGCTTTATTCTGAAGCACTGTAGTTTTCTCTTTTATTTTTTTTATGTGTGCTTCTATAGATGTTGCTTTTTTTCTTAACTCTTCTATTTCAAGCTTAAGTTTATTATCTTTAATGGTCTTTTCTGGGACAATAGTACATTTTTGAAGCCGTCCAGTTTTTCTATTTAAACGTAAACTATCCCAATTAATTGGATCTAGCCTTTTTTCCTTACGGATAATTACATAATCACCAGGCAATAAGGCAGGTGTATATACGTCTTCATGTCCACCTTCTGGGTCAAAGGTTGCATGGTATCGAAACTCAACATCATCTGTATCACTATTAAGAATAGCACCTCCCATGCTATTTAATATGCCTAAAATAGGAGCCGAAGGTGGGTACGCTCCACTACCTATTGTTGCAAGGGCATTAAGCATTGCTTGCATACGCTTATTTTCTTCAGTATCTAACTCTTGAATTGTAAAAGAAATGTAGATTGGATTGCCCTTGTATGTTTGAGGTCCATAAATAGGAAGATGTGATAAATTTAAATACTGCCCAGATTCACGTACATCATCACTATAGAAAATTACTCGGCCACTCTTATTCATTGAAGCTGGGTCAAATGAAATTGTCATTCCCCCATCCCTTTCAAATACATTAGCTGAAATTAAAATTTCACCACGAGTATCAATACCTCCACCAAGCCATCGTTCCCTACAGCTATCCTCTCCTGTTGCCCAATCAATAACTTCTCCATCTATAAATCCCTCTCGAAAATCACAAATAAAAACCTGTTTTAATGAAATTGAGACGGACTGCCCTTTTTTAATCGGCTGTATTTTTTTGTATCATTAAGGCTTGAAGGAAAACCCGTGGAGGTAAAATAACGCGCATTGAAACCACCTAATCTATTATTCTGCCCTTGTGAAAAGCGATAATCTATAGCACCTTCATTTAAACTACTGCCGCATCCTTTAAATTCGGCATTCTATACTTGTAGAGCCTTTCCTTGAT
>CAZGWS010000453.1:0-1768 GCA_964528805.1 uncultured Lentimicrobiaceae bacterium
CTAAAGCCTTGCACTAAAGTGCATAGTTTTGACTAGCGGATTGAGACAATAAATTCAATTGGTTAGTATGTGCGCGCTCTTCTGCTTTGTACTCTTCACCCGTAAGCACATGTTTCAATGAGGTTTTTTCGAACAAGGTTAAGCTTAGAATCTGTAGAATTGTGTAGAGATCGGCCGGAATGTCGAGGCACTTCTTAATAATGGCGACCAACACATAAACGGAAATAGCGATCCAGATTTGGCTTTTAACAGCATTCTCAGAAGTCCCAAAAAAAGATTTGATCCGCAAATGTTGTTTGATCCCTTTAAAAAAAATTCGACTTGCCAGCGATAACGATATAGATCAGCCACAGTCTGCGCTGGAATGGCAAAGTTATTGGTCAAAAAGTTGAAGGTTTTGCCGGTCTCTGCATCGTGGTGTTTGATCCGGCGTAGTGGCTGAGGGTAATCAGTGACACTGTTGATGCCTGTCAGTACAATCCTCTGGTCGCACGGTACTCCCTTCGGCTTGTCTACCGGATGCGAGTAACGGCGTTTGTACTTTGTATTGGACTTGGCCCGAATAACGAAAAAGGAACCCGCTATATTCAATAATAATGGATGTTGATTTTTTACACACAGTTATTGGCAATGATGGATTAGTTGCATCAGGCGCACTAGCTAAAGAATTACACCGATTAATAAATTGGATGATTCTTCCATAAATCTTTTTTAATCAAGTCGAGTTGAGCACATGCAAAAGTAGCACCCTTTTCACACAGCCTAACATAATATCTTTTAGCAAAACCTTTGATAATTTCATCTACTTTTTTTTCATTTAAAAGTTGTTCATTATAATTTTTTGATAATTTATATATTTCTTTTATTCTTTTGTAATCAGAATTATATTGACAATATTTTTGTTTGCCTATATTGCACATCTCCCTATTTTTTTTAAATTCTATATAAAAGTGACGACTTGCAGCACCTCCAAAAAGATCATTCATCTTAAAAAATTTATAAGGAGCTACCTTGTTATGAGGAAAAATATTTTCCCCCTCACAATATTGATTAGCTTTTTCGCTAGATTTAAGGAAATGCCAATCTTTTAAAGTATTTACATACCCAATGTGTGGGGAAGACCACATACCTGATGTTGAAACAGCAACTACTTTTATCTTTCCTGCCACCGTTCTCTCTATGTTTTCAATACTAACTTTCGCTTTAAACGTTATTAATACAGATTTAGGTTCAACCTCTGAATCATTTTTTATTAAATAGAATTTCCGATAATTCCCAATACATTCTAACTTTATTAATCGTTCTTGAAAATATCGACTTAATACTTTTTCTAATTCCTCAACACGTATCCTTCGACCTGTAAATTTTCTAAGAAAATTAGTTTTAACCTCAGAAGTAGTATCTCCGACTGTTTTCAACTTTGAACTAACTGTCCTTTTTACGTTGTTTTTTTGGTTCTGAAAACTTTCTATAATATCTTTAACAATAAAATCTTTTAGTTCAAGTGACTGAGGAAATACCACTAGTAAGCCTAAAATAATCATTAAAAAGAAAGTGCTTACTCTTATTATAATTTTGGTGTGCTTTTTCATTAACTGTACTGTGTATACAGTAGCCTCGTACTTTATTATTTAAGAATAGTTTATCAAAAAAATTGTAAAATTTTAATTTTTCCGAGTAATGGTATAACCATCACAGAAGTATAAAGCATAGTGGTTCTTTTGAAAAATGAGTGGGTAACTTATAATTCTCTAATTTCAGAAACTAT
>CAZGWS010000454.1:0-1763 GCA_964528805.1 uncultured Lentimicrobiaceae bacterium
GCTATCGCAAAAATGCGCGCCAACTTTGAAAGCCCCTGATGGGAGGCGTTAGGCCTTAAGTAATATATGGTCGTACTTGAAAGTAAAGTATTGTTATATTGATACTCAAAATTTTGAGTGTTGTTTATAGCAAATGAAAAATCAAAGTGATTTGATATCTTAAATACAACTGGAGGTTGTTACAAATGAAAAAAAATTATTTCTTTATAATTATTTCTGCAATATTCTTTACTTATTCGGTGCCGTCAATAGGGGCGGTATTAAATATTGAAAATGGGGTTCTTCTAGGTGCTGAGGGTGTAAACATTAATGGTGAAATGTATAATGTTAGCTTTCAAGGTGCACCATGCACTCTACTATTTAATGGCTGCAATGACACATCTGATTTCTTTTTTACAGATGTTGACTCAGGACAAGCAGCAAACCTTGCATTGTTGAATCAAGTATTTACAGACACACAAGCGGGATTATTTGATAGTACTCCGAATTTAACAAATGGCTGCACCTATTCATCATACTGCTGGGTCATTACACCAATAAGTCCAAGTGGGGTAGGGATTGTATCAAGCTCATATCTGCAAAATGGCACGGTTGAAAGTGCTGATTATTACACGGGTATCTGGGCCAACATCGGTAACGAAGCAGACTTTGGTTCAACCACCTACCCGAGATTTACTTATGCTGTATGGAGCGGCCCTAGTCCTGTCCCAGTACCAGCATCAGTTTGGTTATTTTGTTCTGGCTTAATCGCTTTAGTTGGCATGAGAAAAAAATCTTCAAAATAATCCGTATTTTTGGCCTAACAAACTCATCCAGCGGGACTTTCAGAAGGTTCACGATTTTTTGCATTCGCAAAAATCGCGCCCCTTCTGAAAGCCCCTGATGAGGGCGTTAGACCTCTATAGGAAAAAAAGTGGAATCGACCAAAAAACAACAAAAGGAAATATGTCTTAGGTTTGATTCAAGTTTCGTTGCATCTGAACCTGATGACAAAGTTGGTATTGCTCTAGAAACTATTGACAGTCTTCCTTTAAACGCATTGCGACACCCACCCGAAGCTGGTACTTGTGGGTGGTATATTTGGGGCGGTGAAGAAATATTACAAGACCCAGAATTCTTCAAGCCACTTCACGTTTCGCACCTCATTGAAATATGTCCAGAAATTATTGTTTATTTGGGTTTGGCTCCTGGTTGGCGTGTTTTGCTCGCTAAGGATTATGAAGATGTTTGGTATGACAAAGAATTATTAAACGTATAAAAGGTTTTATGCTATGGCCGACTATAACTTGATTGCCATTTGGGGGGCAGGTTTATCTACAATTCTCGCTTTTGTTAAATTTTGGGAAATATGGCAAAACAGAATAAAAATTGAAGTTAGCTATAATTTTACTAGTAATCCAGATATTGGCAATCTGGTAATTATTCGCAACCTTTCATCAACACCTATAATAATTACATATTGGGAATTGTTATGGTGTAAATGGGGATGGTTTTGTAGAAAACCGGCCGATAATATAGGGCCTGATGAATTTAACGAAGATTTAAAATTATCTGGACACTCTAGTACTAAATTGACATTCCTAGAAAGAGATCACTTCGACTGGAGTAGTTCGGCTTTAGGGAAAAATAAAATTTACCTTCGCTTACATGTGGCAGGGAAGGCTCGGCCAATATTAAAGAAAGTATATGGGTAATTTATCTGTAAAAGGTCTAACACATATGAGCCTTCAGCCTGTCAATAGGCATTAAGAATTTATTCGGTC
>CAZGWS010000455.1:0-1746 GCA_964528805.1 uncultured Lentimicrobiaceae bacterium
CAGGGCGAAGATGTGTGTTAAAGAAATGTATTGTGAATATAAAGCCAACAGCAAGTAAAGCTTCGTCGCTATGAATAATTTGTGCTACATTTATAACCCAACCGGGTACAAACTTTGTAAAAAATTCAGGAAACCAGAGCATTAAACCTGATAATCCAATTACGGCAACACCCCAAAATACAGCCATATAGTCGAATTTTTCCCAATAAGTCCACCTACCGTAAGCAGGTCGAGGTCCTCTACCAAAGAACCATTTTAGTGATGCCCCTAAATCTTTAATATCTTGCTTATTAAACATTAATGAGTTACTACCAAAAAGAAATTCTTTTACACTTATGCTTTCTTTGGCTCTGAGCTGGAAAAGGGTTAACAGGTGAAATCCAAAATAGCCGAAAGTTACAATAGCAGCAAAACGATGTATGTTACCGGCTGCCCTAACTCCGCCAAGTATATTGGCAATCCATGCAGCCCAAGCCATGTGTGCAAACTTTAATGTCATACCTGTTAAAGCCAACAATAAGAAACTAAGAATAACCAGTATATGGGTAAGCCTCTGCCTTTTATTAAATCGCCTATAATATTTAATTTTGCCTGATGGAATAATATGCTTGGTTACTTTTCGTTGTTTTATTGAGCGTGGTAACCAAATCAGAGTGTGCAATCCGAAAAATCCAAAAACAACAATTAGTAATGTTGTCATTGCCCAAAATGCCCAGTATAAAATTGGATTATCGTTGTGTGTTGCATGAGTTAAATATCCGGTAAATTCTAACGTTGCATCGGGGTGGCATTTTTTACATGTACTAACAATATTTTTATATCCAACTTTTGAGTTTGGATCGTCAACACGTAAAATATGATGTGCACCATGACAGTCTGAGCATCGTGCTGCATTAAGATCTCCCAGCATGTATGCTTTTCCATGATAAGTATCTTTATACGTTTCGGCCAACTTTTTATGGCACGACCCGCATTGTACAGTAACTTCTGTCATAAATTTATCGCGAGTAACATCACTTATATGATGTGCAGGATGACAAGTGGAACAGGTAGGGTATTTCTTGTGATCTGTATTATTTTTTTGTGAATGTACACTTGTTATGTATTTATCATAAATACTTTTATGACATTTAGCACAAGTAGTTGGTACATTTTTAGGATTAATAGACGATAATGTGTCGGATTCTTTTAATTCGTGATGTGTTGTATGGCAATCAGTACAAACGGCACTTACCAACAAACCCTTGTCAGTAAGACCTTTGCCATGAACACTTTTTGAATAATCATAATATGCGTTAACCTCTTTTAACTTCACCAATTTATTAGCTTTACCATTTGATTTATGACAATTGCCACATAACAATGGTATATTTCCTCTGTAGGTAGGCGATGTGTCGTCGAGGCGAGTTTTTATTTGATGAGTGCCATGACAATCTGTACAATAAGGAACTCCTTCTTCTTTTTTCAAATACCCCTTACCATGCCCACTTGTAAAATATTTGTTTGCCACATCAGCATGACAATTTGAACAATCAACTTTATCTATTGTAGAGCAAGGTCGGCTAAGTGCTTGCGATGCTCCAGTATGGCATTTTACACAATGAATTTTTGAATGCACCGAATTAGATAGATGTGATAAGTTAAGTTGTAAAGTATCACCTGATTGTGCAATTAAATATTCTCCTTTAGAAGCATCTTTTAAATGACATTTTAAACATGACTTATTCGGAATGATGTCTTCAATTT
>CAZGWS010000456.1:0-1746 GCA_964528805.1 uncultured Lentimicrobiaceae bacterium
CAGGGCGAAGATGTGTGTTAAAGAAATGTATTGTGAATATAAAGCCAACAGCAAGCAAAGCTTCGTCGCTATGAATAATTTGTGCTACATTAATAACCCAACCGGGCATAAACTTTGTAAAAAACTCAGGAAACCAAAGCATTAAGCCTGATAATCCAATTACAGCAACTCCCCAAAAAACTGCCATATAGTCGAATTTTTCCCAATAAGTCCAGCGACCGTAAGCAGGGCGAGGTCCTTTTCCAAAGAACCATTTTAGCGAAGCTCCTAAATCTACTATATCTTGCTTATTAAACATTAATGAGTTACTGCCAAAAAGAAATTCTTTTACACTTATACTTTCTTTGGCTCTAAGTTGGAACAGAGTTAACAGATGAAATCCAAAATAGCCGAAAGTTACAATAGCAGCAAAACGATGTATGTTACCGGCTGCCCTAACTCCGCCAAGTATATTGGCAACCCATGCAGCCCAACCCATGTGTGCAAACTTTAATGTCATACCTGTTAAAGCCAACAATAAGAAACTTAGAATAACCAGTATATGAGTAAATCGCTGCCTTTTATTAAATCTCCTATAATATTTAGCTTTACCTGATGGAATAGTATGCTTGATTACTTTTCGTTGTTTTATTGAGCGCGGCAACCAAATCAGGGTGTGCAATCCGAAAAATCCAAAAACAACAACCAATAATGTTGTCATTACCCAAAATGCCCAGTATAAAATTGGATTATCATTATGTGTTGCATGAGTTAAATATCCGGTAAATTCTAATGTTGCATCGGGGTGGCATTTTTTACATGTGCTAACAATATTTTTGTATCCAACTTTTGAGTTTGGATCATCAACACGTAAAATATGATGTGCGCCATGGCAGTCTGAACATCGTGCTGCATTAAGATCTCCCAGCATGTATGCTTTTCCATGATAGGTATCTTTATACGTTTCGGCCAACTTTTTGTGGCACGACCCACATTGTAGAGTAATTTCCGTCATAAATTTATCGCGAGTAACATCACTTATATGATGTGCAGGATGACAAGTGGAACAGGTAGGGTATTTCTTGTGATCTGTATTATTTTTTTGTGAATGTACACTTGTTATGTATTTATCATAAATACTTTTATGACATTTAGCACAAGTAGTTGGTACATTTTTAGGATTAATAGACGATAATGTGTCGGATTCTTTTAATTCGTGATGTGTTGTATGGCAATCAGTACAAACTGCACTCACCAACAAACCCTTGTCAGTAAGACCTTTACCATGAACACTTTTTGAATAATCATAATAGGCATTAACCTCTTTTAACTTTACTAATTTATTAGCTTTACCATTTGATTTATGGCAACTGCCACATAGCAATGGTATATTTCCTCTGTAGGTAGGTGATGTGTCATCGAGGCGAGATTTTATATAATGAGTACCATGACAATCTGTACAATAAGGAACTCCTTCCTCTTTTTTTAGGTAACCTCTTCCGTGTCCGCTACTAAAATATTTATTAGAAACTTCAGCATGACAATTTGAACAATCAACTTTGTCTATTGTAGAACAAGGTCGGCTAAGTGCTTGCGATGCCCCGGTATGGCATTTTACACAATGAATTTTTGAGTGCACCGAATTAGATAGATGTGATAAGTTAAGTTGTAAAGTATCACCTGATTTTGCAATTAAATATTCACCTTTAGAGGCATCTTTTAAATGACATTTTAAACATGACTTATTCGGAATGATGTCTTCAATTT
>CAZGWS010000457.1:0-1739 GCA_964528805.1 uncultured Lentimicrobiaceae bacterium
TTTGAGATTGGTTTAAAAGTGCATGTACTTAATTTAGTAGGGCGAAGTGCGCAGCTATTGGGTGATTATTACACATATATTGGAGATAGTTTATCGGCTGATACTTATTTTGATTTTGCAGAAAAAGATTTTAGAGAATTCTTTAACGCAAGTTATCTTATCGATTTATTTCAAAAAAGGGCTGAAATAAGTATGGCTGCCGGAAATTATAAAGAAGCGAAAAAATACCTGCTAAAGGCACTTGAAATTTCTGACAAAAATAATATGATAATTAATAAATCCCATATTTATGAGCAATTGTTGCAGCTATCAGAAGATAAAATATTAGTAAGTGATACTGCCATTGAATATTGGCAAAGTGAATTGAATACGGTGTACAAAAAGTTGTATAATACCGAAGTTGGCAGAAACTTAAGGTTGATTGAGATGCGTGAGGAACTAATTAACTTCAAAGTAATAACAAACATACAGCAATTGGAAGTAAAAAAAGCTAATGTTATCAGAAACACATCTATAGTAATTGGGTTACTTGCATTATTATTATTATTTGTTATTTATTTAAGATACCGCGACAAGCGTATAAAGAATGCCATAATTGCAGAGCAAAAGGAAGAATATTTTGCACAACACATGTATGTGGAACAGGTTAAAACAGAGAGAGTTAGTCTAAAACTCGCTGCAGAGCATCGTGAGCTGGTTATGAAAGCCACTTTTATACAACAAAAAAATGAATTAATTACCAGTTTTAAAAAAGAGCTTAAATACCAAATTTCACTATTGAATGATGATGATGGTAAAGTAAAAGGGTTAAGAAGTCTATTAACAACTATGAGCAAAACAATGAAAGCCGAGGACATATTGCAAGATTTTGAAAGTCATTTTATAGATGTTTATCCTGAATTTCTTGAAGGGCTTTCTAAAAAATATCCTAATCTATCAGCTAAAGATTTAAAAATGTGTGCATATCATAAAATGAATCTTGATACCAAAGAAATTGCACGTATTGCCGGTGTTACAGTTCGCTCCGTTCAAACCAGCCGTTATCGATTACGTATTAAGTTAAGTATCCCAAAAGATGTAAGTTTGATCGCATTTTTTAATGCATGATGTTGGTTTTTTAAACTCATTTCTATCACAAGTTTGAAACGTACCAGTCCTGCCCGGTTTTCCTCAACCAGTCAAGTCGAAAAATTATTTAATGAGATTGCAATCAGGTGTGTTGGGAAAAACCTGACTGGATTGGCTAAAATCCACTAAACAAAAACCGCTTTCTCAGAGGGTCTCTCAGTCGTGCCTCCATCAAGATGATAACAGAGTTTTGAAAATATTTCACCACAGCAAATATTTTAAAATTATAGAGTAGCTATCAAGGTGTTATCCTAATCTAACCAAAAACTATCAGCCAATAGTCTTAGTTAAAAATCTTAAAAATTTATGTATCAGTATGTTAATAGATATCTATTAAAATGCTTCATATTACAAATGCGTAGATTTGTAGTAGCAATTATTCATGTATGACTTCCTATATTTGTGTTCTTAAAATTAATATCACCAGTAAAACTCAAAAATTATGAAATTAAACTCAAAAATTATGAAAAACCTTTTCTATTTAATTGGTTTGCTTTTTTTGCTTATTAGTGTAAAAAATGTAAGTGCTCAAAATAATTGTCTGGATTTTGATGGCATTGATGATTATGCGGCAACAACGAATACAATTAACTTAAATATTACTAACAATA
>CAZGWS010000458.1:0-1719 GCA_964528805.1 uncultured Lentimicrobiaceae bacterium
TATCCTCTTTTAACAAATGAAGGTAATATGGTTGTTGTTGGTGATTTGTATGTAAATTGTGTTCAAGGTGATGGCTCCAAAATACAGAATGCACCTTGGCCAAGAGTATATCAAAACAATGGAAATACTTCAAGTAGATAGTACACATGAAACTTGCTAATGGGGTTAAACTTAAAACACTAGAAAATACAGACTTTACGGTGTTTGATTTGGAGTATAATCAGGATTTTGGAAGTGGAGACAATAAAATAACCGTTAATGGAAACACTCAATTAGATATTGAAATTTTCTTCGACTTCGCATGGTCATATTGTATAATATGCGCCCCTCCTGAAGTTAACGTAGATCTTTTTCAGTCAGGAGTAGAGATAAATCAAAGTGCCAGTATCAATGTAACTTCAGAGCATGGTGCAACATTAACTAAACGTATTCCGTTTGCCACATTCTATTTCGAACCATGGACATTTACCATTGGATCTGTTCCGATGGATTTGGCGGTTATATGTTGCACACTACCGATGGAGGAACTAACTGGGAACAAATCTCTCCAACCGGTATCGAAGCACCTAACACTTTGGAACAAATAGTATTTTTAAATGAAAGTGAAATATTAGCCCGCACTAAAACAGGACGTGTGATAACTTCTCAAACATGGAATGATATCTATTGGCAAAGTACTCCTCACGGTGACGGTGGCTCTACATTTGAGGATTTTGATGTAAGTAGCATTGCTATAAATACTGATGGCTTTATTGTGGCAACAGGTAATCATGTTGGTAATGATAAGGGATACTCTATAGTAACTGCACAAGCTGTATCGTTTGATTTTGAACCGGTGAACTATACGGAAATTCCATATTATTATAACGATATGCCCACCAGACCAAAAATATACTACAGAAATAACAAAGGGATAGTTTATAATTTGAAAGATCAAGGAAATCCGTTACGGCAGTACATTATGCTTAATGATGGATCAGGATGGCAAACGATGCAATTAAATGCTTCCGGTATAACCTGCGAAGACGATATTTATGGCGCATTTTTCCTTGATGAAAATAAAGGATGGCTTGTGGGCAGAGAGAGTCATGGCTTTGCCTGTGTTCTTAAAACAACTGATGGTGGACTATCGTGGGAAAAGATTAATGTTGAAGATGCCTATAACTTTGGTTCAATATGGATACTAAGTACAGAAGAGGGTTATGCAACAGTAAATACAATTAATACCGGCGATAATGCTAAAACAAAACTTTATCATACTCAGGATGGTGGTTATACCTGGTTACCTATCGATCTTGTCCATACACGTCTGCCAATAGAAAAAGTATTTTTTAGAGGACCGTATTTAGGATATACTGTTGGTGGAGGATCTGATATTTTTACCTTCTCTGTAAGTAAATAGATTATAATTTTCGACAATTAGCCCCTATGTTTGTAATTTGAAAAGTCCCAAAGATGAATTAACTTCGCCCTTAAGACTTGAAAATGATGAGTTTTCCTGCAAGTACTATTTATTACTACTAAGGCATTGTTAAGAAATAACTTGACCATTCAAGCTTATTCTTTTGTACGTTAACTTATTTCGTGGTAATGCCTAAGTATTTCTGGTGTAGGTAACTTAACTGCCATGATCTTATTAACAGAGTGTATTATCCTGAAATAGGTCTTATCAGATTATGGTTTTGCGGCTACTCATATCTACGTAACCATTTTTTTACC
>CAZGWS010000459.1:0-1688 GCA_964528805.1 uncultured Lentimicrobiaceae bacterium
ATATCTTTTGTAGATTTGCGACAAAATAAATTTGAAATATTATTGACATGAATTTTGATTTTACAGAAGAGCAATTAATGATACAGCAAGCAGCACGCGACTATGCACAGCGTGAGCTAATTCAAGATGTGTTAGAAAGAGATGAGAAGGCTATTTTCCCTGAGAAACATATTAAGAAGTTAGCAGAACTTGGCTTCTTAGGAATGATGGTTGACCCAGAATATGGCGGTAGTGGTATGGATACAATTGCATACGTGCTCGCTATGGAGGAAATATCAAAAATTGACGCTTCGGTAGGTGTTATCATGTCTATTAATAACTCGCTAATATGCTATGGATTAAATAAATTTGGTAGCGAAGCTCAGAAGCAAAAATACCTTACCCGCATTGCCAGTGGCGATATAATTGGCGCCTTTTTACTCTCGGAACCCGAAGCCGGCTCCGATGCAACTCACCAGCACACAACTGCTGAAGATAAAGGTGATTATTATTTAGTTAACGGTACTAAAAACTGGATATCAAATGCAAACTCAGCGTCGGTTTATATTGTTATAGCACAAACGCACGCCAAAAAAACACACAGGGGTATTAATGCATTCATTATTGAAAAAAACACTCCCGGCATCACTTTGGGTCCTCATGAAGACAAAATGGGTATGCGTAGTTCCGACACTCATTCCGTTATGTTTACTGACGTTAAAATACCAAGAGAAAATCGTATTGGTGATGATGGCTTTGGATTTAAATTTGCCATGCAGGTACTTGAAGCAGGTCGTATTGGCATTGCATCACAAGCATTGGGAATTGCCGGAGGAGCCATGGATCGAGCCGTAGCTTATTCAAAAGAACGTAAAGCATTTGGTACTGAACTTGCTAACCATCAGTCGGTTGCCTTTAAACTTTCAGATATGGCTGTAAAGATTGAAAATGCACGTAACCTATGTTTAAAAGCCGCTTGGCTTAAAGATAACCATATGTCTATAACTGTTGCAAGTGCTATGGCAAAACAATATTCTGCCGATATAGCAATGGAAGTTACTACCGAGGCAGTACAAATTCATGGCGGCTATGGTTACGTAAAAGAATACCATGTTGAGCGACTTATGCGCGAGGCAAAACTTACTCAAATCTATGAAGGCACATCAGAAATACAAAAAATTATTATATCGCGTAATGTAATTAATGGATAGTTACTATGCCTAATAATTCCTTTTGTCGTTTAATTTCATCCCAAATAAAATTATTTTGATTACTTATCTGATAATGCTGTGTTTTTAGTCTGTTTTTTTTATACTTTTGGCAGCTGATTATCTTAAATAAAAAACCCATGAGCGACTATACATTTAACCCAAAATACATTACCAAAGATGACGATACCGTTGTAAATTTAATCGTTAGCAAGATTAAAGCTCTTGGTAGTTTTAGTGGTATAGGCTTGGAGAAGACTTATCTCGTTAAATATATAGGCTCATCCACAATTAGATATGTAGGCAAGGAGAGGAGTAAAGGCAAACCCGAGGAAATGTCATTTGACGATATCAGAAACACGTTTCGCATTTTAAGAACACTATCCGTATTTAATACAAATACCGAAATCCTAAAAGAAAAATTTCCAAGTCCAATGTATCGTCTTCGCGCACAGCTGTTTGCAATATTATTAGAAACCGGCGTAATAATTCCAGTTTAAT
>CAZGWS010000460.1:0-1677 GCA_964528805.1 uncultured Lentimicrobiaceae bacterium
TGCATTTCTGTTGCAACATCACACATAGTTTTAAAAATATTATTACGTAATTTATTAGCAAAATTATTCATCGTGCAAAAGTATAAAGAATGTGTGGATTTTTATTACCATAATAACATGGTAAATGAATCTATAATAATAATAAAATTTAATTATCTGATATTCAAATATATAATCATTGAGGTGAAATAAATGGAATAAGAAAATCAATTACTGTTTTTATAAAATCTATGGGATTATCAATATGGATGGAATGCGCTGCTTTAGGAATAGTAGCAAATTGCCGATGCGCTATGCGTTTAAAATTGGCAGTAGCATTATTGGGGCTGAACAACAAATCCAATTCACCCGATATAACTAATGTAGGGATTTTAATTCTTGCAATTTCATCTTTACAGTTAAACTTTGATATAGCTTTAACCTGATTTTCAAAAGATTTATCAGTTTGCGGATATGGATATTCAATCGACATGGTAAGTAGTTTGTTAAGCATTTCTTCATTATTAAAATAATCAGGATTCAATATCCAATAAAATAAATTCCGGAACCACAACTCGCTATCCATTCCCATTTTCCGATAGCTCACCCAATCGCTAAAAAGCTTTTTATTTCGCATGATTATTGAAGGTGCGGTAGCTTCCAAAATTAGTTTGTCAACCGCATCAGGATATCTTATTGCCATGTCCATTGCAATCATTCCTCCCATTGAATGACCAAGCACAATAGCAGATGATAAGTTAATATGTTCCATCAACTCAACACAGTCATCAGCCATTTTTTGGATTGTAATATTGGAATTATCCTGTGGCGATCTTCCTATACCCCGGTTGTCAAATGTTATTATGCGAAAATGTCTTGATAATCCTGTAATAATTGGCAGCCAGCTTTGTGAGTCGGAAGCTAAACCGGCAATTAACAGCAATGGTATCCCCGAACCATATTCTGTGTAGTTCAGCTTACTTTTGCTAATATTTATTTTCTTCATAAAACAAATTTAGCACATTTTTTGCATTGCTACCTATATTAATCGATAATGGTATATTTACAATAATTAATCAGGTTAAAAAGTGTATTTTCAAGTCAATCAAATAATTTTAATATTTTTTTAAATATTTGTAATCTGTTAAATTTGCATGTATATCTTTGTCATTCAAATTTTAACCGAAAATATAGCAATTATGGCAAGAAGAACAATAGTTACATTGCCGGGTGATGGAATAGGAAGACCCGTATTGGAAGAAACGATAAGAGTACTTAGTGCTGCCGGATTTGAAGCAGATTATGTTGAAGGCGATATCGGCTGGGAGTACTGGAAAAAGGAGGGTAAGCCGCTGCCGGACAGGACAGTAGAGTTGCTGTCAGTACATAAAATTGCACTATTTGGCGCAATTACATCAAAGCCAAAAGATGCTGCTTTTGCGGCATTATCGCCGGAGATGCAAAGCAAGGGATTAGTATATTCATCACCTATTGTAGGCTTAAGACAACATTTTAATCTTGATATTTGTATGCGCCCGTGCCATAGTTACAAAGGCAATCCACTTAATTTTATACGGCGTACTAATGGTGATAATTTTGTTGAACCACAGGTTGATGTAGTAATTTTTCGACAAAATACCGAAGGACTTTACGGTGGCGTTGAATGGAGCAATCCTCCGGAGCAGGTGTATGATGCAT
>CAZGWS010000461.1:0-1669 GCA_964528805.1 uncultured Lentimicrobiaceae bacterium
CCGTAACCACCTGGTTTTAGTAAGTCGCTGCAAACTGTAATGGGAGTGAGTCCGCAGTCTGCTATATCAGCAATGTTAAAAGCATCGGCACCACCAGAAAATGATATATCAAGATTGCCGTTAAATTCATTTTGGAGTTTATAAGCCAAATTTATTGAAATTGGATGTAGAGCTTTGCCACTCATGTACATCATTTTTTCTATCTTCGGAAACACATCTTTATTGTTATTACTCTCGAGGGTATTAGTAAGTTTTATGCTAAATTGCAAGTTATTTTGGGTTGCTTTTTGTTTAAGATTGTTAATAATATTAATTGCATCATCATATTTTAAATCATGCTCAAATGCAACATCAGGTACATCGGTTTCAAAACCCGATTTTTGTAATATCTCGTGTAATTTTACTTTGCCCAATAGTGTTGGATTAAGTTTTATGGCAGTATGAAATTTCTTCTCGGTGATAAGGTAATTTCCAATAGTCTCAATCTCATCAGAAGGGCATCCATGCATTGTTGATAGGGTTATGTTATTGGATATTTGCGGATTAATGTCAATATTTACAATGTTAGGATAAATTGATTTTATAGTATCGATTTTTACTTTTAACTCCGCAGACGCATCTTTCATCTTTGCAAAAAACCACTGAACATTATCTTTAAGAATACCTTTGTAATCGTAGCCAACGCTCATGTTAAAAATAACACCCGGCTCGGCAGTGTTGTCCCATCCAAATAAATTACGCAGAACATGTATTATAATCCAGGCATCTAAATATTGTTCAAATGATTCATGTATCTTCAGCTCCTGCGACCATTCGCAGTTATAACCCTCATCTTGCATGTCTATGCAAGGCTTTGAAACTTCAAGTTCATCAAGTGTTTGAATAGTTTTTAACTCAATAAACCGGGCTCCGGTAAGCCATGCCGCAACAATATTTTGCGCAAGTTGAGTTTGTGGTCCGGCTGCCACGCCGATGGGAGATTCCAACAATTGCCCAAAACGCCTACTGAAGATATTTTTATTTAATGTTGGGTTAAAGAATAATTCTTTTGAGATGCCAAATATGCTTTCATAATTATTGTACTGCTTGATGATGATGCCTATCAACTTGTTTAGAGAAGTTATTGAGAATTTATCTGTCATAATAATTGTAATAAAAAAGGGGCAACAAATTTAATGAAAAGTATATAAAACACGCAGTATATAAGAAATATTGGTAAATATTAACCAAAGAACAGGTTTAAGTTACAAATGTGAGTTTTTTCTTTGAGAAAATTTGTGCCTTCTCAATTGTTGTTTGTGCAATAGCACTGCCTCGCTAATAAGTGAAGCTATATTATAAAATGACTATCATAAGGAAATAAAGAGATATACAAGGGTTTCGCCGGAGGCAGTAAGTTTTATGTCAGACAGTTATCCGAATGGAGAAGCTTTTTTCCTTTCAGGACAGAGTTAGCTGTGGAGTAAATACCTGAAAGGCGGGATTAAGGTTAAACTGAAAAGACAGTCTTCCCCCTATCCAGAGTTATCCTCCTACTAATCCATAGTTGGCACACATTGAAAAGAACCATTGCAAAATCATAAATTTCAATTTTTTTTAAGAAATTATCATTTTGATTTATTACTTTTGGAGAATGGATAAAAAGGAGCAAGAAATAATATTAAATAAA
>CAZGWS010000462.1:0-1668 GCA_964528805.1 uncultured Lentimicrobiaceae bacterium
CATAATGGAAAGTTTGAATTAGACACGGGTGAACAAAAGTAGGATGTGCTGACGATAGGAAGCGCATCTTTTTCTTAGTTTTGATGCGCTTCCTATCGTCAGCACATCCTACATATTTTAAAAACAAATGTTAAAAACTGATGTAGTTATTATAGGTGCCGGTGCATCAGGTTTAATGTGTGCTATTGAAGCAGGAAAACGTGGTCGCCGAGTTTTAGTGTTAGATAGTGCTAACAAAGCCGGAAAAAAAATTCTTATGTCGGGAGGAGGGCGATGTAATTTTACAAACTACTCGATAGAAGCTGAGAACTTTATCTCACAAAATCCACATTTTTGTAAATCAGCATTAAGCCGTTATACCCAATGGGACTTTCTCGCATTAATTGATCAATATAAAATTCCTTTTCATGAGCGTGATCATGGCCAGTTATTTTGTAACGAAAGCGCCAAAGATATATTGCATATGTTACTTGCCGAATGCGAAAAAGCCCATGTGACTATTCATCTTAACAGCAAAATACAAAGTATCAATAAAGGTTCAGATCCCAATAGTGAAGAAGAGCTATTTCAGCTTAATACCGATAAAGAAACCATTCAATGCCAATCCGTAGTTGTTGCCACAGGTGGATTATCTATACCTAAAATGGGTGCAACAGCTTTTGGTTATCAACTTGCAGAGCAATTTTGTATACCCGTATTTCCAGTTTGTGCAGCTTTAGTTCCATTTACTTTACAGCCTGAAGATAAGGAGAAATATTCGCCATTATCAGGTATCGCTGTTCCTTGTGTTGTAAGCAATGAAAGGCAGAGTTTTAAAGAAAATGTGTTATTTACCCATCGAGGTTTAAGTGGTCCCGCCATATTACAAATTTCATCTTATTGGCGACCGGGGGAAACAGTGAATATAAATTTGCTCCCTGTTTTGGATGTGGTAACAGAGTTACAAAACAAACGCTCAAACAAAGTAAAAATGCAGTTAAAAAATGTTCTGAAAGAATGGTTACCTAAACGCTTGGTCGATGCATTAATTGATCAAAAATTACTAGCAGTTTCAATACAAGACCTTTCAAATAAGCAAATTAATGAAATTGCATACACGATAGAACATTGGGAAATAAAGCCCAACGGTACAGAAGGTTACAGAACTGCAGAAGTCACATTGGGCGGAGTGGATTGCTCGGCAATTTCATCGAAGACTATGGAAAGTAACACAGTCAGGGGTTTGTATTTTGTTGGAGAAGTCCTTGATGTAACGGGTTGGCTAGGCGGGTATAATTTCCAATGGGCCTGGTCTTCGGGTTGGTGTGCAGGGCAATATGCCTGAATGTTATGAATATTGTAAACGGGCGTTTTGATCTTAATAAATTGACAATAAGACCAGGTCAGACTAGACTCAATTTTATAAAAAATAATGTTATCGACTTAGTAAGGAGGTCATTGACATGCACATTACTAATATTTCCGATGCAAAAGCCAGCTTATCTCATTTAATAAAAACGGTTCAAGAGACTAATGAATCTATCATTATTGGCAAAGCAGGAAAACCGGTTGCTATATTGTCTGCCTATAAGGAAGACACCTCGCCCCGAGAGCTTGGAGGGAGCTGGAGTGGCAAGGTAAAAATGGCAGAAGACTTTGATGATGTTGATGAACAAATAATTGATGATT
>CAZGWS010000463.1:0-1660 GCA_964528805.1 uncultured Lentimicrobiaceae bacterium
CGTTTTCATTTTCCAAAAGCAACGAATACTCTCTTCTTTGAATTGAGTTTTTTACCCAGTGAAGTTGTTGTTAGCCAGGAGATATTAATAAAATATGAGGATAAAACATATGATGCCTGGATATCTGGTAAAAGAAACTATGAAGATGGCGGAGAAATAGGTAAAAAAATTATTAATATCATCTGTGATCTTAGTAATGAGCCTAAATACAAGGAATTTTCAAAAGGTGAAGGAGTATATGGAATTTGCATTATTGAATTATGATAATAATAGTTTGCCAATCTAGTATTTAATGCAATGAATGTTGTTGAATCTCAATATTTATATAGGAAATGAATTATGACAATTGTACCTTTAGCCCCAAAGCAGGCTGCAGATATTGCAAATGATGTGTATCAAATAAGAAATTTTGGTATAGCAAGGGCAATGCAAGCAACAAGTGGTTTAAGTTTGAAAGAGTCCGGTAATTCAGGCTTTCAAAGACCAGAAGAACGACTTAGAGGCAGTTCTGGGGTAAAGTTTTTTAAAGCAGAGAAAGGGTTCGGCTTTATTTCTCCTGGGACGGGACATCGCCAAGGTCAGTATGTTGTTGCTTTACGAGGGACGGTTTCAAAACGTGATTGGTTATCAAATGCCAATATTGGCACGGGTAAGTCATCTAGTGGAAATAAAGTACATGCCGGCTTTCAAAGCATATTTAATGATATTTCGCCTGATCTAAACGCTTATTTTGATGGAAAAAGGGGCACGGTGCATTGTATTGGTCATAGTTTAGGTGGCGCACTCGCCTCTTTATCGGCTGATTATCTAATGGAAAAAGGCGGGTTTAATGTCAAATTATATACCTTTGGTGCGCCGCGGGTTGGTCATGAAGATTATAGTCAAAACCTGACCAGACAAGTAAAGCAGGAGAATATATTTCGAGTTTTTCATACAACAGATCCGGTGCCAATGATTGCACCTTATCCTTATATCCATGCCCCGTATACCAGCATGGAAAAACTCAATTGGGGGTTGTGCTGTGAAAAACCGGGTCGTATCGTGCCGGGTGATCATTCAATGTCTATCTATATACAGACGGTATCTGGTTATGCAAACTGGAGAGCAATGAGTGCTACCAATATGCAGACTCATACACCTTGGGAAATGTGGTTGAAGAATGCAGCAGAATCGAAGATTCAGGGTATGTTTCAATTTGGTGCAAATGTTTTTGAGATGATTTCTAAATGTATAAAAGGAATTATAGAGAAAGCACGTTTGGCTATTAGTAGTGCAGTTTTAACCGGTATGAACTGTATCGATCAGTTGGCGTGGCTGTTATATAGAGGTGCAGTTAGTTCAGTTGAAATAGCATGGTACTTAGAATCTTTAATTCAAGTGGTGTTTAAATTTTTGGGAAGGACAATTCAAACAGGTGTCAGTATGACATACGCATTTATCCGCTGGGTGTTTGATTTGTTATATGGTTCTATATATAACTTTGGTAAGGCAGCCGTACAGAAGTTTGGTTACTAGGGTTCTGGTAATCATGCTGGTTCTACCATAGCCATCAATCAAATGTTGATACTGTGGTAAACGATGAATATATTTTTTTCATGGGACTACAATTGGGTTAATTGTACGCGGTAAGACAGGCGTTAATCATGACCCTGACCTACTA
>CAZGWS010000464.1:0-1649 GCA_964528805.1 uncultured Lentimicrobiaceae bacterium
TGAAATTATAGATGTACGAATAGAATCGCTCAATTTAGGTATAAGTCAAATGTTGCTCGTTAATTATTGCGTTTTAAAGATAGGCTTCAGAAGGATCATCAATTAAGGATACTGCATGTAGACCTAACTTTGTAATTATTATATTCCTTTTTGTCGCACCATAACCAAGCTTTTCTTTTTGTCCAAGAATTAGCTGATGGGATAGTCTGCAATGGGATAAAATGTGCAGAAAACCTATCATCAATTTCAAAAAAAGTCACACTTGAACAGGTATTATTATTTATTTGTTTATCAAGTCTTCTGGTAGCGATAAGCTCAATTGTATTCCTGTCTTTAATCAAAAACCACTTCTCCAAAGCTATCCAAGTGTTTGTTAATCCAGGGTTATTTAAAATCTGGATTTTTATGGTGTCACTAATAACATCGTATAGTCCAAAGAAGCGAGCATTTATTGATAGACCATTCTTTATTTTTTGCCGATTTGCCAATTCTTCTAGATATATTTTAGCATCATCCCTTTCCATATCATCGTCATTAAACTCATAAACAACGGTACCATCATTGTAAAATAGAATATTAGTATAAAGTGTGTCTATTTTATGTACCCATTCTCCTTTTTTCGAATACCTTTCATCTCTTTCCCAAGTTCGTGTCATTTGGTAATAACCATTGACATTAAAAACAGAATTAATAGTTGTGGCTTTTTTTTCATAACATAGGTTTATATTGCGTTTTATTCTATTTGGCACCACACAAGACATAAATTCAAGTATAATAAATACTGTTACTGTTTTTAATACAATGCTCATATTAGAATAAAGTATAAGGGTTGTAATAACCAGTATAACCATACCCACCTATATCCATATCATCATATCTATTGTAGAAATTCTGATATCCTATAGAAATGTTACCAATCCCGAAGTTTTTATGAATAAAATTTTGAGTTCTATCTTGTACCATTGGATGACTAAACCCAAGTCTAGTAACTGAATTCCCATTCCTATAACCGACATACAATGGGGCACTAAGTACTTGTCCATCTAACCAAGCGCCATATCCCCGACCATGAGGTTTATTCAATTTACCCCTTAGGTTTCGACCATTTGGGTCAACACCACCACCTTTAGGGTTGTTAGTATACACATTTGTTCCAACAATAAAATTTCCAATACCTACTTCAACTGCTGATGTACGCCACCGATCTTCACCTCCACCTGCAAAATAATCATTTTCGATTCGTAGTGAAAAATCACCTTTCTGTATCCCAATTCCACCAACTCTTTGATTATGAATACCACCTCCAAAATAGGTTTGATAATATGAGAAACCATCATAGTTTATAGCACCATAGACAGAATAACCTCCATTGTTAATTCCATATCCAACCGAAAGGCTAAATTTATCATCAGAATATATCCCTGTAAAATTAATACCTCCAAATACCCCCCCGTTTCCGTAACCAAATGAGGGAGATACTGTTATCCCAATGTTGTCCGAAATTGGAATTGTTGTCGATGGTATAAGTTGATTGACAGCCGTATTAACTAACATATTCCCTGAATAACTTAACCCTGAACTTAACTCACCCAATGCAGATCCGCTTTGCGCAGCTGCAAGCCCTCCCCCAAAAGTGTAGTAACCAATTA
>CAZGWS010000465.1:0-1639 GCA_964528805.1 uncultured Lentimicrobiaceae bacterium
GGTATATCAATTGTTGTATAGTTCCACCAGCCGTTGTTAATAGGATTTTGAGGAGCTTTGTATGGTAAATTATATTCCCACAATTTGCCTTTGTCATCTTTACCACGAAGGATTACAAAATACCAACGCAAATTTGCAGTGCTTTCGGTATATCTTGTAAGATAGAGTTGAATTTGACCGCCGGAGGAAACCTTATTAAGATTTTGTATATTTTCTTTTAGTTCCTCAGGTTTCCAGTTTTCGGCATTACCAACTTTTGTAAAATTAGCCTCCAGAGTATCAATATTTTTATAGCTAACGGCTGTAATGGGAGAGTAGTTGTATGTTGCGGCGTTATTGGGCAATTGACCAAATATCTTAGTTATATTATATCCATACATCGATCTTGTTTCGTTGTCCTGCCACGTATTTGAATACAGTTTAGGGTTAATGTCCTGTGCAACAATGCTGCTAAAGAATACTAAAGTTATTAAGATCACAAGTGATAAATATCGTAGTTTTTTCATGATAATAGGAGTTCTTTATTAAATGAAGTAATTATATCAGTAAATTTGTATATAAGCTTGGGGTTATTTTCAAATAAATTACCAATAACAATAATATCTGCACCGGCGTCTAAAATACTTTTTGCTTTTTCAGGTGTACTAATGCCACCGCCAATAATTAATGGCACATCTATAGATCCTTTTACAAAGGCTACCATTTCTTCGGGAACAGAATGAAGTGCACCACTGCCGGCATCCATAAAAATGGTGCGTAATCCGAGCATTTCGCCTGCCATCGCCGTACAGGCTGCAATATCTTTTTTGTCGTTAGGTATTGGAAATGAGTTACTCATGTATGATACTGACGTTGGCTTGCCGCTATCAATAAGCATGTAACCTGTTGATATGGTTTCTATACCACTAAGTTTAATATAAGGTGCCGATAGCACATGCATACCAATTAGCATATCAGGATTTCTACCCGAAATTAACGACAGAAACAACATTGCGTCAGCATTTCGACTTATTTGATATGTATTACCAGGGAAAAGTACAACAGGTATATTGCTGTGTTCCTTTAATGTGCGGATGCAATGGAATAGAGTGTCGCTGGTCATTAAGCTACCACCAACAAACATAAAATCTACCCCTGCTTTTTCTGATATTTTTGCTGTCTTTTCCAAGTCATCGGGTGATAGTTTGTCGGGGTCGATAAGTACTGCTAATTGCTTTTTTTGCTTATTAAATAATTCAACTACACTCATATTTTTGTTTTTCAACAAAAGTAATAAAATATTGACGATTATGAGTTATTAGAGTGTGTAAGAAAACGAATTATGTGGTTGGCTCATTTTATACCAAAATTGTCGATAAATATACGGCCATAGCTATTGATGCAACAATAATCCAAAATGTTACCATTGGCGAAAGTCTGTCTTTCTTGGGGTCGTAATCGAAAGGATCTTCTGTCATGGCAACTTATTTAATCGGTGTCCATTTTTAAATGCTACGACAAAAGCATCGCTTATGCCACGGTTTCTCAGGTAGTTTCGCTTTTCGCGTGCTTGTTCGTATGTTTCAAACGATCCTACTGTATAAATATAGTAGCCATTATAGTTATTTTCTTTAATTTGCTCATTAGGTATATTGTACAG
>CAZGWS010000466.1:0-1619 GCA_964528805.1 uncultured Lentimicrobiaceae bacterium
TTTAATTACTCCGATTACACTATGAGTAGTATTACCTCTAACGAAATAATTTCTAAAATACGATTTGCCCCCAATAAAAAATATTATCAGGGCTTAGATTACAGAACACCTATTATTACAAGATATCCTATTTTTCAAGTTTCCTATTCCCAAAGTTTAAAAAATATCTTTAATTCAGATTTTGAATACAGCAAATTCAAGTTTAATTTCTTTAAGCGGTTTTATTTATCTCCCATTGGGTTTACTGATTTTGACCTTGAGGCAGGTAAGCTTCTTGGCAGTGGGATACCTTTCCCAAATTTATTTATTCACCGTGCAAACCAAACATACTCGTATCAAATACGATCTTACAATTTAATGAATTTCCTTGAATTTGTTAGCGATGAATACGTATCATTATTTGTTGAACATCACTTTAATGGCTTTATTTTTAATAAAATACCATTATTTAAGAAACTTAAATGGCGTTCAATAATATCATTTAAAGGCTTATATGGTAGGGTAACCGACAAAAATAATCCGGAAGTTACTTCTGGGCTTATGCTTTTCCCAACTGATGCAGCAGGTAACCCTACAACATTCACATTAAAAAACGACCCTTACGTTGAAGTAAGTGCAGGTATCGGTAATATTTTCAAATTTTTTAGAGTAGATATAGTTAAGCGACTAACATATCTGGATAATCCTGATGTACAGGAATACGGAATTAGAGCACGATTTAAATTTGATTTTTAAAACTTAGCAGATGAAATTGTTACAACAAAAAGTATCGGAATTTAACCTACCACAATTTTTTATGAAGAAAGGTATTTACCCTTTTTATCATTCTTTAGAATCGGGGCAGGATACAGAAGTATATATTAATAAGAAAAAAGTACTAATGTTTGGTTCAAATAGCTATTTGGGTTTAACAAATCATCCAAAGCTTAAAGAAGCAGCACAAAAAGCACTTAGTAAATACGGAACAGGTGCATCGGGCTCCAGACTAATGAATGGCAACCTAAATCTACATGATGAACTTGAAAACAAACTTGCCGAGTTTGTAGGAAAACCCTCAGCAACTGTATTTAGCACAGGTTTTCAGGCAAATGTAGGTACAATACCAAGTCTTGTTGGCCGAAACGATTATATAGTTATTGACGAAAAATCTCATGCTTCAATAATAGATGGATGCCGTCTTGCTTTTGCAAAAACACTAAAGTACAAGCATAACGACATGAAATCGTTAGAAAAAGTACTTCAGGCAACAAATTATAATCAAATTACACTTATTGTAACCGATGGTGTTTTTAGCATGGAAGGCGATGTAGCTCTCCTTGATAAAATTGTTGACTTAGCAGAAAAATATAATGCATCAATTATGCTTGATGATGCTCACGGGCTTGGGGTAATGGGAAAGAATGGCACAGGAACTGCTTCTAATTTCAATCTTACCGCCAAAACCGACATTATTATGGGTACGTTTAGTAAATCGTTAGCTTCTTTGGGCGGATTTATTGCCAGCGATGCTGAAACTATCAATTATATAAAGCATCATGCTCGTTCACTAATTTTTAGTGCTGCAATTACACCGGCTTCGGCAGCAACAGTTTTAGAAGCTTTAAAAATAATTAAAGAGG
>CAZGWS010000467.1:0-1617 GCA_964528805.1 uncultured Lentimicrobiaceae bacterium
CCGGATTGCCTGCACCTTTGTGCCATTTGGGGCAGTTACCTCTAGCTTTTACACTCACTTTTAAAAATTTAACATCACTATTTATATTGCTAATGCTAAAGTCTTTTATCACAGCTCCGGTAGTATGCGGACTTATGGTATTTTTAACAATCCCCAAAGTTTTATAATTTTTACCATCTGTTGATCCCTTAAATGTTACTGACAATGGCATAAATATCCATGAATTCTCATCTTGAAGAAAACCAATGCCAACTTTTGAAATCTGTGTTATCTCGCCAAGGTCAATAACAGCATCAATATTTTTACCATAATACCCTTGCCAATTACCCGTTCTGAAATCGTAACCTCCGCGTATTGTATTAATTAGGGCATTATTGCCGCCGCCGGTATATTGATTACTGTACGATGTAAATAATGTAATTTTTCGTCCTGATGGTATTTTTATGAATTTTGCACTTTCCTTAAAGCTTTGTTTACCATCAACCTCTGCAATAGCTGTTATTGCTGATGAATTTGTAATAGTTAAAGTATCCGTATAATCAGCAAATTTACTGCTGTCTTTTGAAAAGATAATTTTTGCAGTTTTATCAATATCCCCAATTGAAATTTTTGTCTTATTAATAAAAGTTTTTGACACAGTTACAAAATATGGGACAGGTGTGATAATAAAGTCAGATATCTTTTGTATGGGTCTGTCGGACACAGCACTACCAAAATTAGGATTTGGTTTTGCACTCATACCAAACACCAGTTCTCCACCATCCATTATCATTTTTTGTGTTATGTACGAATGAGTATATTCGTTGCCATTATACCAAACCGATTGCACATAAATTTCATCTCCAACTACACGTAATGCCTTAATTGTAAAAGTATTACCATTTTCGAGCCTAACGCTCAACTTATTAAATAACGGGGTTCCGATAACGTAAATGTTACTACCGGGCGTAACAGGGTAGAAGCCCATAGCACTCATTACAAACCATGCCGACATCTGCCCACAATCCTCATTACCACTTAATCCGTTAGGAGAATTACTATATAATTTACTACTAATTTCATGAACGATCTGTTGAGTTTTCCATGGCTTTCCAACGTAATTATACAAATACGCCATATTATGACTTGGCTCGTTGCCATGAGCATACTGACCAATTAATCCTGTTATATCCGATTGCTGTCGGCCTGATAGCCCGGATGTTGTACTAAATAAAGTATCAAGTTTAGCCTCATAGTTATCATCGCCGCCAAGGAGATCGATATGTGTATTTATATCCTGCGGAACAAAAAAATTATACTGCCATGTATTAGCTTCGGTAAGTGTAAAATTTACCTCAGTTGGGTTAAACGGCTTTATGAAACTACCATTGCTTTTGCCACGGAAGAAGCCTGTTTTGTTATCAAAAATATTTTTATAATACTGAGCTCTTTCAATAAATTGTTTGTACGTAGAAGTATCACTTAAGCCCTTTGCCAATTGCGATATACACCAGTCGTCATAAGCATATTCAAGCGTGCGCGATACCGATTCTCCCTCTTTATCAGCAGGAATATATCCTTTATTTATATAATACTTCATACCAAAATGATTTGCATTGGCGGTCTTAACCATCGCTG
>CAZGWS010000468.1:0-1604 GCA_964528805.1 uncultured Lentimicrobiaceae bacterium
ACAAGTTCTTTTTTATCGTTAAAATACTGATATAAAGTTTTCTTTGAAATAGCAAGCTTATGGGCAACATCATCCATGGTTACACCTTTAATTCCATATTCATGATACAACTTGGCAACCTTGCTGACGATTGAATCTAATTTTTTATCCATTAGTGTATAATTAGTATTTAGTTAAGATTTTTTCCAGTTCTTCACCCTTTTGCAATAACAAAAGAGCAGAGTTAATGTAATTGTTTTCGGCACTCAAAAATTGATTATGAGTATTTAATAGATCCAAACTTGTTGCCATCCCTTGAACATACTTTTGAGTTGTTTTGTTGTATATTTTTTCAGCCGTTTTTCTACTTAATTGCTTATTTTTAAAAACTCTGTATGCATTATTGTATTCATTTTTTGCAGCATCATACTGTAGGGTTAACTGACTGTAAAGCTGTTTTTCTATTGTTCCAACTTTCTCATATGCAATTTGTGCTTGTTTTACTTTCGACTTACGCTGCCCACTCGAAAATATGGGTATTTGCATTTTTATACCCAGTACCGAACTTGAATACCACAACCCATCATTGAAAAAATTCCATTCATCGCGCTGTGCTTGTGATTGATAATTTAAATTTGCTGATATTGAAGGAAGATAAGCTGCTTTCTCTAACTTTAATTGCAGGAAACTAAGATCTTTCTGATTTATAACAGATTTAAAATCAACATTCTGATTTATATTAAAAGGATCTGATAATAACTTTGAATTATGTCGGGCTTCGATAATACCCTCCATATTATCGGTAAGAACAATACTGTCAGAATCAGCTAATCCCAAATAAAACTTTAAAAATGCTTGTGAGATAATAAACTGGTTTTTTAAATAAAGTGCTGAAGCTTCTAAATCGGATACCAGCAAATTTAATTGATCAACATCTGTTTCGCCGGCAAGACCAACTTTATAAACTTCTTCGGTTTCGCCGGCAAGTTTTTTTGTTATTAATAATGTTGAATCAACAATACGTAAGCCATCTGCCGCCGACAATGCAGCATAATACGAGTTAGCAACCTGTTGTTTAACATTAACTTTACTTTTAAAAAAATCAGTTTGTGTTTTTTCAAGATATTTTCTTGCTGCCTGAAGTCCCACAATATACTCACCACTAAATAATAATTGCGATATTGATGCACCAAGAGAGGCGTCGTATTTAGTCCCAAACTGTAACTCCATTGTTTTTGTGGGATCAGTAAAATCAGGAATTATCATTACAGGACGAGCAATATTATCGTTGTAACCTACCGAGGCATTCAACTGTGGCAGACCTAAAGAAGTTGACTCTTTAACCTTGTATTTTGCAGCATTAATATCCTTGCCTGCATTAATTATATCGTAATTGTTCTCCATGGCGTAATCAATTGCCTGCTTTATTGAAAAACTCATTATTTGTTGAGCCATAGCTCCTGATGACATGACTGCTGCTAAAATAAAGATTATAAATCTATTCATCTCTAACCAAATTATTGTAAAAATTAAGCGGCAAAGATATAAAAATATAAACTCGGGAAACGTTTTATATGAAAATAGTTTATTTTGTATTTATAATGATGATGATTTACTATATTATT
>CAZGWS010000469.1:0-1590 GCA_964528805.1 uncultured Lentimicrobiaceae bacterium
TATTTCAAATAATCCGCCATCAGAATTATAATTATTAATCGAAAAGTGTCCGTTAATAATAAACGGACACTTTTTTTAAAATTTTTAACTATGAAATCATATATTTTTGTAATACTATTATTTCTTCATTCCTTTTCAGCACTATCTCAAACTTCATTTGAATATATTTTGCATGATACAACTGATCATCTAGGAGGAGCTATGATTGAAGACACCTACGGAAATGTATTTATTTCTGTTACAAACAATCAATATGCAAAATTGATAAAGCTGAACAATGTCGGTATATTGGTTGATTCTGTTAACATACTTAATCCTGCAAATGGTATTTGTGAACTTTTTCATCTTTTAATAGTTGACGAAAACAAATTTATGGCCTTTGGTAGGTATAATACCGATTCTACCTTTAACCTTTGGGTAGTTACCTTTGATTATGATTTAAATATTATTGAAGAAGTTAAAATACCGGTTATTGACGATATTTGGCCAATCTATCAATATGCAATTATTAACTTTAATGGAAATGTAGTAGTGTTTTCCACTTATGGAGAAATGCCTGTATATAGTAGAGTAATGTTACACGAAATAAGTACCAATGGTAGTTTGTTAAAAGAAAAAACGTTTGACGGAAATGCGATAGCTTCTGATATAGTACAACTTCCTTCATCAGAATACCGCTTTATAGTTTTTGGTCATGTAGAAAGGAACTTAATTAAAATGTATAGTGTTGATACAAACTTCGTATTGTTAGACACTTATGTAGTGCCCTGGGATTTAGATTTTCACAACACAATAAAATTTGTAGATGACACAAATTTGCTAATTACTGGTAAGAAAATATTTCCTGATAATGAACGCGATCTGGGTATTGTAAAAACAGACTTTAATAATAACCTCATAAGTTATGGAAACTATGGTAAACCTGACACTTTTAATTATCCTGCCGTTCATAGTAACTTAGATTTTATTTCGGAAAATGACATTTATTACGGCGGTATCTCAAACTTGGATTTGTCAAATCCTTATTTTTCGCATATGCCATCCTGGTTTTTTTTAAATAAGATTGATAGCAATTTGAATTTAAAATGGCAAAAGTTTTATGGAGGTGATGCTTGTTATTTTCCATGGGCAATATTGGCTACACAAGATGGTGGTTGTATAATGGCAGGAACACGCTACGATTATAAAACGCAAACTAATCAGGAAAGAGATATATATGTTTTAAAAGTAGATGAAGGAGGTTTAATTACATGGTCACAAGAAATTCCATTAGACAAACAATCAACTACAGTTTATCCGAATCCCGGAACAAACCTTTTGAACATTAAGACAAACAACAAAGAACTGGACTTTGAGCTAATAAACATGAATGGACAAGTTATAATTAAGCAAATAGTTAATAATAGCAACAAAACTATAAATACGGAATCATTACAATCAGGAATGTATTCTTTCAGACTTATTAACAAAAAACACAAAACTATTGAAACAGGAAAATGGATAAAGAAATAAAATGAATGAAAACTTACTGCTTATAACAATTAAGTATCGTTTTTCGGCTTTTCGCCGAAATATGTACTTTTTGTTGAA
>CAZGWS010000470.1:0-1582 GCA_964528805.1 uncultured Lentimicrobiaceae bacterium
AGAGAATTTATTCCAGAGCATAAGTTTGTCTCTACATTATTCAAAAAAATAGGGCGTTGCGCAGTTTGCTCTGTTTTAGGACTTTTATTACCACAGTTGTCAATTGATGCAATAGCATATTGAATATTAGTATTAACACAGGGATGTTGAGTAACATCCTCATAATATGTTGTATATGGGATTATTATGGTTGTGCTATCAGGCCAACTGTTACCAACCTTACGGTAGATAATTATTCCGGCTACATCAGGACTGGATACAGAATCCCACCCTAATACCACATTGTGGTTTGCGTTTATACTTACCGAGTCGAGAACAGGCTTGTTAGGAAGCCGCGATTCAGTAAAAGTTTTACCGGCAATGTTAGATACAATCGTATCCCCTAATGCGTCAATAGTTTGGATTTTATAGTCAATGTAAACATCACACAACCCGTCTTCAATTGTATCGTTGTACAATACGTTGGCTACGCTATCAGCTACAATAGTCCATGTTGTGCTATTAATTCGTTTATAAATAGTAAAGTAGTTTACTATGCTATTTTGTATCGGGCTGTATGCCCAGTTTAGTACTGCAATACCGGTATTTGTGCCATACTCCACCCCCAAAGTTATCGTACCCAGGGCATTAGCATTATTATAATCGTTTGGTTTACTGAAAGCATCAGGATTATTATAATTTAATAACAACGAGTAATCAGTATTGCTGTTTACCTCATCATTATATATAAAAAAGATAAATAAAAGTATCAATATCCGTTTCAAAACTCACTAATTTTATTGTAATATTATCAACTATTCTCCATCTCTCCAACAACTAACGTAACCATATCGTCATAATTCAAATATTTATTAGCAGTCTCCAGTAATTGTTGAGGGGTTTGCTTCATCATCAAAGTTAATTTGTTTGCAAAATAGTTGTTATCAAGATTTAGACTTTTTGCCTGCCTAAAATATCCGGCCATATCCATCGGTCCCGAAAGACTGTGCAATGTGGAACCATATATATAATTTTTTACAAGGCTCAGCTCCGGCTCTCCTATTTTCTCGTTACGAAGTCTGGTTATTTCTTTACTAATTTCATTGATGGCTGCTGTTGTATATTGTGAGTTAACCTGTGTTGAGATATTCAAGTAGCTACCATTTATATAATTTACTATTGCAGAGCTAACACCATATGTGTATCCTTTATCTTCACGTAAATTCGACATTAGTCGTGAGCCAAAATAATTACCCAATACTGTATTTAAAACAGTAAGGCTTACCTGATCGGGATGATGGCTGTCAACAATGGTTCGTCCAATGTAAATTGCCGACTGTAAACTACCTTCTTGCCTAATAAACTTTTCTTTTTGGTTACCCTTATTTGTAAAGATTATTTCATCATCCTTTTGCTTTTCGCCTACAGGAATCCCATTCCCTAAATAATCGTTAACAAGTGTTTTTGTACTATCGTTAACAAACCCACTAACAATAACATACATATTTTTTGTTGTGTAATATCTATGATAGAAATCAACAATATCAGCCCTTACAATATTATCAAAATCCGATAACTTCAGAGTACTGCCATATGCACTATC
>CAZGWS010000471.1:0-1574 GCA_964528805.1 uncultured Lentimicrobiaceae bacterium
TTGAGAAAGTTTCAGGTGTGATTTCTTTATTTTACGGAATTGGAAATACAATAAAAAGAACAGGGAACCCATCACAATAATTCCAAATCCCATCAAAGCAATAAACCTTTTTTGGTTACTGATTATGGTCTTCCTCTGGTTGCTGATGATTGTCAGGTCATCAATAATTTCCACTTTTTGTTCTACCTGAAATTTTGCCGATAAACGGGCAATCTCATACTTCATCTCTTTGTTGTTTTCTTTTCGGAAAACATCCATATATTTTTTTTGATAAACAAAGCTGCTGTCCGATAGTCCCTGTGTGTAATACAGATTGAATAGTCCCCGGTATATAAACGGGAGGTAATATCTGTACCTGTACTTTTCGGCCAGGTTTATGGCTTTATAATAGTTTGTTAAAGCCTGACTTATGCGTCCGCTATTATACCGGAGCTTTCCCAAGAGGTAATAAATATGTGTTAGCTGGCGGGTGTCTTTTAATTTTATAGCCATAGGCAATGCTTCATTTAATAAGGCTGTGGCCTTATTAATTTTCCCGGATAAAAGATTTAAAGCACTTGATTTTGTTAATGAATAAATTAAAGCGTTAGATGGAGTGGGCAGGTTGCGGGCGGAATCTATTGCCGACCGGAGATATTCGAGTCCGCGCATGGAGTCTCCTCTGCCATAAAGTTCAGAGCCATAGTTGGCAAGGGCAAATACCAGATAGTGAGGATCCTTCGCTTTATAAGCAGCATTCAGGCTGGAATCCATTAAACCATCAAATAAAAATGAACTGTTATTACCATTATCCATATAAGAGATTTGGTAGCTTGCAAGTGCCCTGTAATTATCACTTAAATTGACATAATTTTTTTTTATTTTATTGATATGAATAGCTTTTGTGCAATAGGCTGTGGCTGAGTCAATAAGTTCAATCTGATAGTAATAGTTTTCTATTCCCGACATTGCCTTAAGCGTCATATCGGTATCATGCAATTGTTTGGATATGCGGAATGCCTTGTTGAAAGCAATAAATGAACGATTAAATTTGAGAAGCTCATTAAACACTTTTCCCCGTCTCAAATTACTCCATCCGATTAAGGAACTATCCGGGATTTTTTGCGCATATTCAATGCTGTGACTCAGCAGTTCATTTGCTGCATACAGGGAGTCCGCTTTTAAAAAACCCCCACTTTTTTGATATAGATAATAGGGGAGAGAGTCCTCGGGAATATTGGGTATTGATTCTAAAAATTTGTTGTAACTAAAATTATTTTGTGCAGTCAGATTGTATTGTGGGAGAAGGATGAAAAATCCCAAGCATAAGTGTGTTAAATATAGCATCCCAGGTTTAATCATATTCAAAGTGGAGAAGGGTTAAACTACTTTGATAAACAAATTATAATATATGTCATTCGTTTGACTGCCAGCTTATTGTAAAGAAATAATATTAATGAGCTAAAGTCCCGCACTAAAATAGTACAATTGATTACCAAAGATACACAAAAAACAGGTGGCTTTGTAAGCCCGGGATTATTAACCTGAGTTCGATATAAGATTTATCTCACAGAAAGCCAATAGCATATCAGATT
>CAZGWS010000472.1:0-1567 GCA_964528805.1 uncultured Lentimicrobiaceae bacterium
GAATAAAAGAAGTATTGTTTGTCCCCGATAGAGGGTCGTCAAAGTTCCATTGTATCGAAACAGGTTCAGGAAAAAACCATGGGTCGAAGGTAAATGTATCGCTTTCGCAATTGCCGTCAAAATCAAACCGGAAAAGGAAATCGGTGGCGAAGTTTACGAATGCAGTAACGACGTCCCCGTTATTGATAAATAATACATTTTTTTGGTAATTGCATTCCAAACCGGGTTTGCCGGGCTTGTTAATTACACTAACAAAATTATCAACAGGACCTGCAACATCATTAGAAAAGCAATATATTTTACCATTTGATGCCAGTTGTAAGTTCATCCCAATTGGCTCGCCAATTTTTATAGCAGATTGCTTAAAAAGCTCCTTGTTCTCAATATATTGCATATCGAACTGGTAAATGTGTGTACTGTCAGCAGCATTTAAATGACCAGCCACGTACATATATTTTGAGTCGGGTGAGAATTCACCATTCATTGTCTGGTATGGTGGTGGATTATTAGGGAAGAGTTCAATTAGTTGAAAAGAATACAAAAAATTTATTTCGCCTGTATTATTATTGAAACGACATATTTCAATATCTTGAAAATACGGTGAAGCAAGATTGTAAAAGAATACAAGATGTTTTTTATCATAAGTAAATTTCATATACCCGTAGTTGGCATTAGGTAGATACCTGTTTGGTGCATCACTTAGCACCGGGTTGGGATCAATACCCTGAGAAGTTACCCTATATGCGGCATATTTGTGTTCCTTGTATTTTCTCATTACTATCCAGTAACCGCTTTTATCCTTAAAGTAAGATGCGTTTAATTGTTCTGCAGCATCCCATGCATCAGGTAGAGTATCAGTATCAATAATTCCACCCAATCCATCGTTGAGTGACATATCAATAGTATGGTAAAAGTTTAGTGGTTGATTATATTGGGGATCAAAAGTGACCGCAGTAAAAACATAGAATAAGCTGTCAGAACCGGGTTTTGGCATACAAAGAGCAGCCTGAACACCTGGTGCATAATTGGGACCTGCCCAGCTATTTTCCATTTTCTCATGGTTTGCATTAAAAATGTCATAGCCATCAGAATAAAAAAGAAGGTTCCCATTTGTATCACACATAGTAGAGGTACCTCCCCATGACGTGCCATCAATGGGGCAAGGATAACTTTCAACCGGTTCCCCTGAATTAAAATCAATACCTATTTTTTTGGCAAAAAACCATTGGTTTGTACGTTTATTGGGTTGAGAGGATGAGGTAGTAGGTATAAATAACAGACATAATATTACAAACCATTTGATTGGTAAACTATTTTGTATTATTGATTTGTAATTATTCATTGGTTAGTGCAGGATGCTTTGCAATTCTAAACTTACGCAATATTTTAATAATCGGTAAAGAGTGATGACAGATATCTGCCATCACACTATATTAATAACTCAATACATTATTGCAAGCACTATCACAGTACCAGCTAACAATCCTGCTGAATCGGTAGGTTCACATTTATCACCTTGACAACAGAGTGAAACTACTGATGCGTCATAATAATAAACTTTAATACA
>CAZGWS010000473.1:0-1560 GCA_964528805.1 uncultured Lentimicrobiaceae bacterium
GCGGACTCACTCCCATTACAGTTTGCAGCGACTTACTAAAACCAGGTGGTTACGGTAGGCTTCATCAATATATTAAAGCATTAACGACTGCAAATTATCAAGATAACTCATCTGGCGAAAGCCTAAATAGATTAAAAAAATATGTCAGCTATATTGCCGGTATTCATGATTATAGTAAGGACGGCTTTGGCGACCCAAGCATAAAAACCAACAGATCACTTGGGAAATTCGATTGCACTTATGCACCATGCATTGACACATGTCCTACAAATCAGGGAATACCTGATTACATGTATTATACATCAAAGGGGGATTTTGCCAAAGCCGCCAAAGTTATAAGGCAAACAAACCCGTTTCCACACACAACCGGCATGGTATGCGACCATCTATGCCAAACTAAATGCACACGCATAAATTACGACAAGCCTTTGTTAATCAGAGAAATAAAGCGCTTTATTGCCGAAAATATTGATGTTAATTTAGATATTGAAAAGTCTGTATCAGATAATAATGTGCAAAAAAAAGCAGCTGTAATTGGTGCCGGTCCTTCCGGATTATCGTGTGCTTATTATCTTGTTTTGGCGGGAATGCAAGTTGATGTTTACGAAGCAAAAAGTAAACCCGGGGGCATGGCTTCGGGGGCAATACCTTCTTTTAGGCTAACCGATGATGCAATTGATATTGATATTGAAAAAATCACTTCTGTAGGTGTTAACATTCATTATAATTCGCCTATTAATAAGGATGCATTTGTAAAACTTATAAACGAAAACGACTTTATATACATAGGTGCAGGAGCTCAGGTATCTAAACCGTTAGCAATTGAAGGTATTAACACAGTTGGAGTTATTGATCCGCTGACTTTTTTATTTAATGTTAAACAAGGGAAGTCCACCGGCGTTGGTAGTAATGTAATAATTGTTGGAGGTGGAAATACCGCCATGGATGCCGCACGTACCGCATACCGACTTGTAGGAGAAACAGGCACGGTAACTATAGTTTACAGGCGTACAATAAAACAAATGCCTGCCGACTTAGGCGAAATTAAAGCTGTGCTGGAAGAGGGAGTAAAAATTATGGAGTTGACATCACCTGTAAAAGTTAACGCTAATAATGGGAGGGTGGTTTCGCTAAGTTGTAGTAAAATGAGCCTTGCGGAAAAAGATTCATCAGGGAGAGCTAAGCCGGTAGAGGTTTCTAACTCGGAATTTGAAATATTTGCAGATACAATTATTCCTGCAATTGGTCAGCAACTGGATATTGATTTTGCAGATAGCAATAGCCTTGTTACAGCCAAGGGGAGCTATCAAACAAAACTTTCAAATGTTTTTATTGGCGGCGATGCTTTGCGAGGTGCGTCAACAGCAATTAATGCAATTGGTGATGGACGAAAAGCTGCCGGCGAAATTATTGAAAAAGCCGACATAAATATAGGCTTAAATCAAAAAAACTATAGAGAACAACAAAGACGTACCCAACTGATGATACAAAAGGCTGAAAGGGTGCGACCTCAATCAGTAGTTGAAACTAATATAAATGACAGAAGAAACTTTAATCTTG
>CAZGWS010000474.1:0-1531 GCA_964528805.1 uncultured Lentimicrobiaceae bacterium
TTATTTTACTTCGCTGCCGTTATTAACATCTTCGGTGGCGTTTACAAAACACAGACTTCCGTCGTTGTCTTCTGCCATCAGTATCATTCCTTGTGATACAATGCCACGTAATTTCCGAGGAGCTAAATTTACAAGTATTGAAACCTTTTTACCTACAATGTCTTCCGCTTTGTAATATTCTGCAATCCCTGAAACTACTGTTCGCTTGTCGATACCGGTATCAACCAACAGCTTTACCAGCTTTTTTGTTTTTGCAACTTTCTCGGCCTCAATAATAGTGCCTGTTCTAATATCCATTTTTGCAAAATCATCAAATTCGATGGTAGGTTTTTCCGGTTTTGCAGGAATGTCGGTTTCATTTTGTTTCTTGGTATCCATAAGCTTTTTAATTTGCACTTCAATTTCTTTGTCTTCAACTCTTACAAATAGCAACTCAGGTTTGTTAAGTTGTTGCCCTGCTTTAAGCAGGTCTGCTCTTCCACCAGCAGTCCAATTTTGCACATTTATGTTAATAATCTTCTGTAACTTAGCAGATGTAAATGGAAGAAATGGTGCTGATAGCACCGAGAGTCCTGCTACAATCTGCAACGAAACATTGAGTATTTGTTGCACTTTCTCTGGCTCAGTTTTATATATCTTCCATGGCTCCATCTCGGTAAGATATTTATTACCAAGTCGTGCCAAATTCATTAATCCACTTAATGCTTCTCTAAACCTGTATCTTTCAATGCTTTGCGAAATAATTTCAGGGTATTGGGAAAGCTCTTCAAGGGCTACTGCAGATTCTCCCACCGGAATTCCAAGTTCGGGAACTACTCCATTAAAATATTTCTGAGTAAGGATAAGAGTTCGATTCACAAAATTCCCAAAAATGGCAAGTAATTCATTGTTATTTCTTGCCTGAAAATCCTTCCAAGTAAAGTCATTGTCTTTCGATTCGGGGGCATTGGCAGTTAGTACATAACGCAACACATCTTGCTTTCCGGGAAAATCTTCAAGATACTCGTGCAGCCATACTGCCCAATTTCGTGATGTTGAAATTTTATTGTTTTCAAGATTAAGAAACTCATTGGCAGGTACATTCTCGGGTAAAATAAAACTCCCCTCTGCTTTAAGCATTATGGGGAAAATAATGCAATGAAAAACAATATTGTCTTTGCCAATAAAATGAAGGAGTTTTGTCTCCTTATCTTTCCAATATGGTTCCCAGTCATTTCCGGTTTTTTCAGCCCATTCCTTTGTTGCCGAAATATATCCAATGGGCGCATCAAACCAAACATAAAGCACTTTGCCATCAGCATTTTCTATCGGAACTTTAACACCCCAACTTAAATCGCGAGTTACAGCCCTTGGCCGCAACCCTTGGTCAATCCATGATTTTACCTGCCCGTAAACATTTGGTTTCCAGTCGTTTTTATGACCTTCAATAATCCATTCTTTAAGCCAGGGTTCATATTCATCTAAAGGTAAATACCAATGTTTAGTTTCTTTTAACACAGGGATATTTCCACTTAATGCCGATTTCGGATTT
>CAZGWS010000475.1:0-1529 GCA_964528805.1 uncultured Lentimicrobiaceae bacterium
AGGTGGGACTCTATTTGCTTATACTGGCTGCTACTTAATAAAAAAGTATTCCTGTTTCCCCAATGATCTTGTTGATGACAGGAAGATTTTATTGTTTTTACTTCTAGGTGGTCCTGTCAGCTGTTTAATTCCAGCAACGTTAGGCACTATCACTCTGATCTTAAACGGTGTTATTTCTGCTGATGAAATTGTGCTAAATTGGGTAAGCTGGTGGGTAGGCGATACCATCGGTGTTATTATTTTCACACCTATTATACTCACTTTATTCACACCTAACAGTTTACTATGGAAGCATCGGAGACTTTCATTAGGCTTACCTTTATTAATATCTTTTACATTCGTGATATTATTTTTCTTTCATATCCTTAGATTGGAAGCCAGTCGTCTTGATCATACATTTCGAGATAATTCACTAGCAGTTACTCAAGCCTTAAAAAATCGTGTTGACAGTCATATTCGTTTTATTAATTCAATCCGTAATTTTTATCTCAGTTCTAATAGAGTTGAAGAGCATGAGTTTAAGCTGTTTACTCAATCATTTTTATATGACTTTGATGAGAACCTGTCTTTTAAATTTCTGCAATATACACCTGGTGTAAACCGTCTACAGTCAGATATACTAACTGAAAAATATAATGTGAATAAAAAAGGGTTTAAAGCGCTATCCCCTTCTCTGCCTCCTTATTTTCTAAAGCAAATAATTAATACCTCACCAGCAAAAAACAAGACTTCTATTTACCAATGTTGTAAAAAGGAATCCTTTAATCTTTTCACCCCTGTATATTTAAACAACAAAAAAGAAATAAAGAATCTGAAAGGTATCATTTTAAGTGTTATTTCCTTAACTAAATTAACCAATCATGTTCTGCAAAAATCAGACAATAAATACTTGGGATTGTCGATTAATAATGCTGATAACAATGTCACTTTATACAGCAATCAATACATTAACCCACAATTCTTAACATTCGAGCATTCAATTCAAGTTGCCAATCAGAACTGGAAGTTAACTTTTTATCAGGATCCTAAACCATTATATTTTGAAATACATTGGTCAATGTGGTGGGTTATTTTTAGTAGTTTACTTTTTACTAGTTTGTTAAGTGTAGGTCTTCTTTTACTGACAGGACGTTATCTACGTACAGAACAACTGATTAAAAATAGAACAGCTGAGCTATTGACTGCAAAGAATAATGCTGAATCTGCAAATCATGCCAAGAATCAATTTTTATCCAACATAAGTCATGAATTACGCACCCCTCTAAATGGCATTTTAGGATTTAGTCAACTATTACAAAGAAAAACCTATTTATTAGAAGAAGATAAAAAACAAATTAATATTATCAGTCATTGCGGCAATCACCTTTTAACCATGATTAATGATATTCTCGACATTTCAAAAATCGAATCCAATAAGATTAGCATAAAATCACAGCCATTTGATTTTAATGAATTTATAGACAATATAATCTCAATTTTTACACTTAAAGCGAATGAAAAAGAAATAACATTTTCAGTTCTTAAGCCAT
>CAZGWS010000476.1:0-1516 GCA_964528805.1 uncultured Lentimicrobiaceae bacterium
GGGTTTCTATTATGAAAGAGATTTGGATATCACTAACTGTATCAAGCGTCTGCACTTGAGTATAAATTATCAATGTCAACTTTTACCAAAACTTACTACTTCTTAATAAACTTTTGCCTGTATAACAGCTTGTTATTATCGTAAACTACTACAATATAAAGACCTGAAGATAGGTTGGATATAGAAACAGGACGATTAATATTAGTGATGGTTTTAACCGTACTTCCCATTATATTTAGAATTTGTGCATTTACATTTTGTAAACTTTTACCATTGCCTTTAATATATATTTTATCTGATGCAGGATTGGGATAAATGCTGATATTGTCTGCTATCTTGCTCTCTTCTGTTGAAACCAATCCGTTATTATCCAACTTCATTAAAAATATATTAGTGGCATCATTACTGCCATCAGGTTGCTCACTTCCCATCAATATCATATCAGATGAGGGTAGTGCAACAACATCAATGCCTACTCGTGGTTTATTGGTGGTGATTATTTTTTCTTGCATAAAAGTCAAATCATGGTCGATAAACCATAATGCTAACTCGTTATCGATAGTGCCGGTAATAATAAAATTACCATACGCAAACTTACCTGAACCCGTTACGCTAAAATTGTTGTGTGCTATCTGAAATGCGTTGCCGTAAACTTCAAATGAATCTAGGGTACTTGTTAAAACAGCCATATAATACTCACCGTCTGACCATCTAAAATATCTTACAACAGATCCTTTATTGTCAGAATATTTATGCATACCGGCAATGTGTAAGGCTGAAAAATACCAATATGATGAAACTCCGGGACCAAAATTTTCATTTACTATCCAGCCTTCGTATTCGTCTAAATCCCCTGCTGACCAAACCCTGCTTGAATCAATTAGTGTAGAAGTATATGTTATACCATAAATTGTATTTAAAATATCCTTATTATCTTCCAAATAACTGCCATCTAATGGGTTAAATAGGTAATACCATAAGCGATGCGGTCCGTATTTTGTCTTTACAACATGTAGTTTATATATACTGCTATCTATTACCTCATTTACCGTAGCAAACCAATAATCGTCAGAATTTGCTTCTTCGTAAGTCCAAATCTCTGCTCCGGTTTGGCTGTCTAACGAACTCAAAAAACAGTTGTTGTTTCTACTGCCCGAAAGGGCAAGATTACCTGTATGGGTTAAACAAAGTGCAAAATATTTTGAAGGTACATCCATGGTTACTCGCCATAACTCCTGCCCGTTGCTATCGGTTTTTAAAACAAAAGCTCGTTGGTTTTCGTAATTGGCATCTTCAAACCAGCCACAAATATAAACGTCCTCCAACGAATCGGCAATAAATGCCACGGGATGATCATAATACCCAAAATCAAAGGTTTTGTCGTAATAATTTTGTGCATTACCTACAACATAAGCAAACAACATAATAAATAAAAACGGAATGAATAACTGTTTTTTCATAGTATAAATATTAACAAAGGTAAAAAAATTATGTATTAAAAAATAGTGTTAAAACA
>CAZGWS010000477.1:0-1508 GCA_964528805.1 uncultured Lentimicrobiaceae bacterium
AACCTCATCCTTACCGATATAATTGATTGCGTTAACAAATGTAATGAAGATTAACCATTTTCAAAGCCAATACCCTGATGGTTTAGCCCCCTATTAATCGTACTATTTTAACTTTGGTTTAAATACACGCATGTTTTCATTACAAAATTTCATAATATTGTATTAGCAAGGAACGACCGAAGGTGACATTTGTACCGGTGGTTGTTGAAGTGTTACGGATTCGTTCGCTTCTTTTTGTAAATAATCCGGCTCATCGAGAGCCTGATTATTTAAGCAAGGAACTCCCTACTTGATATTTTCTTTTCATTCCATAATTTCCAGAAGAACTTGGGGCTTAGGTAGGCGATAGAGCCATGTAAACGTTTGTTGTTACAGGTGTCTTGGAAAGGATGGAATGAAAGCTTTCGATATGACCATTTTCTGCGGAGTATAAGGATGTGTAAAAACCTGGTAAGGGTACAAATATGTTTGTGTTTCAAGAAAAAGGATAAAAGATTATTCTGTTGACTTAATAAAGTAAGGGAACGTATCGGCAGGGCAAAACAAAAGCACAACAGGGTCTCGGCAAGATATAAACTAAAGGTTGCAGAAGAAGAAGCAAAGGCAATAGACCTAACATGGACAATTGCTGAAAATAAGATTAAAGACGACAAATCAAAAGGTGTTTATTTCATCAGGACAAATTATGAAAAAACGGAAGAAGGAACACTTTGGGACATATACAATACAATAAGGGAAGTTGAAGCCACTTTCAGAAGTTTGAAATCAGACCTGAATCTAAGACCGGTGTACCATCAAAATGATGAAAGGATTGAAGCACACCTGTACCTTACAATGCTTGCTTATCAATTAGTGAATACTATTAGATATATGCTCAAACAAAAAGGCATAAATTACGATTGGAAAAATATAGTACGAACAATGTCAACTCAAAAAATACAAACAATAAAACTACCTACAGACAAGAAAGTAATGCATATAAGAAAACCATCAAGCCCAATAAATGAAGTCAGACAAATATATGAGGCAACAAACTGCAAACACACACAACCGGCAGTAAAAAAAGGTGTAGTGCACCACTAATTTTGCAAATAGCTCTTATAGTGAAAGATAGATCGGGTTATAGCCAAGTTTGGTTAAATTCAAAAGATTCGAAAGCCTTGTCTTTGACGCTTTTTTATCAAAGACTTGAAAATGATGAGTTTTCTTGCTGGCACTAAATAATAAATAGGCGGTCGTGATACACTAATTTATTGGACAATTATTTTTAATTACAATTTTATAAACCTCAGAATTAACATAATGATAATATGCTAAATATGGGGAATATCATGTAAAACATTATTATTGCACTATAAAATCTTCACTATGAAAAAAACTCTACTCTTAATTATTTCGGGATTAATATTAGTATTATTAAGCTGCCAATTAGAAGATAATCAAACAAATAAGACCCTATCAGGCAATAATTATAGTGATACTGTCCTTTTTATGCCATACAACAAAAT